>CAZKYQ010000196.1:0-4074 GCA_964556975.1 uncultured Ignavibacteria bacterium | reverse complement strand
ATTTCATCGTCTTGAAAACGGAAAGATAGTTGAGACATGGGTCACTTGGGACAACCTGGCCGTGAGGAACCAGCTTGGACTGTTCCCGCCGCCAGCCCCCGAGAAGTAACAAGCTTTTTTAATAATGGTCGGAAGCGCGGCCATACGGCCCGTATGGGGGCTCCCGGACTGCTTCTCTATCTTTGTATTGCCAAAGGGTCTTAAAGTAGGTAGGGTTACGAAGATCCGCAGGATCGAGAAACCCGAGAAACATTAATAGAATGCCATGATAATACAAAAAATCACGCGCGAGATCGCGAAATACGATAAGCCGGAAAACCGGCTTAATTATCAGAAGTTCTTTAAGGAGAAACTCGCGGAGCCGGTCGGAATTAAGACCGCTATCCTGAGGGAGATCTCCAACAGTTGTTTCAAGGAGGTCAAGGGCAAACCAGCGGTGGAGATCCTCGATATTTGCGATGAGCTTCTGGAATCGGGCAAACGTTACATGCGCTTCTTCGCGTTCGAGTGGGCTAAGAAGGTCAAAGGACAGTATCTCAAGAAAGATTTCGCGCGGTTCGAATCGTGGCTCAATAAATATGTGAACAACTGGGGGGCATGCGACCATCTTTGCTGCGGCCCTATCGGACAGCTGATATGTCAATATCCCGATCTTGTATCAAAAACTAAAAAGTGGGCCAAATCTAAAAATCGCTGGACTCGGCGTGCGTCGGCGGTCAGCCTCATAGAGCCGGTGAGTAATAGTATACTCCTTGATGAGGTCTTCAAAACTGCCGACCTGCTTTTAACCGACAATGACGACATGGTACAGAAAGGCTATGGCTGGATGCTCAAGGTAGCAGGCAATCATTTCCCCGACGAAGTATTCAAATATGTAGTGAAGAACAAACATGAAATGCCCCGCACGGCGTTACGTTACGCCATCGAGAAATACCCCGCCTCCAAGCGCAAGCAGGCGATGGCGAGATAATTGACCGGTTGGCGGTTACGGCAAGCCGTAACTCGCAGAAGAATGACACACAATCAGGTGTCGGGTTTCTCTCCCGCTAAAGCGGGATCGGAACGCCGACCTACAGGACTGCCATCGTTTTCACTACTATATGGGTATTGTCTTTTTTGGGAATAGCTTATCTTCCGGATTTATTATTGTTTTCGGCCTAAGCATTCCCCATTGGACGCCCTTACATTCCGGGCCGTCGGACCTTAATCCCAACTGTCTTTGTATTGCTTTGCATTTCCCCGGCATTATGGGCGATAATAGAACCGAAACCAGCCTTAAAACTTCGGCCGCATCATATATTGCCGCGTTAAGTCTATCTTGGTTTACTTTTGTCGAATCCATTGGCTTTTGCTTATCAATAAGATGATTTGTTTGTTCGACAATATCCAATATGCCGTTAATGATAGTTTTCGGCTCGATACAATCTGTTTTGTTGGCCAACAGTTCTTCCATTTTTCCCGCGGAGTTAATTATATTAAGATTGGCCTGTTCCATTAAAGCCGGCCTTTGGGGCACATGGCCGCCAGAATAAGATTTAATCATAATCAAAGTTTTAAATAGAAGATTTCCAAGGCCGCTGGCCAAATCAGAGTTATTGCAGGAAATAAGCGCTTTCTCCGTAAATGTTGAATCCTGCCCTTCCGCCATTGTCTTAATAAGAAAATACCTGAGTATGTCAATTCCATATTTATCGGCCAAAGCAAGCGGTCTTAGGATGTTTTCTTTGGGGCCGGATGATTTATTCTCTCCATTACGCCAGTTATCATGCACGAATATTCTGGGCTGCTGTTCAATTTTCATCGCCTCCAGCGTACAGGGCCAATAAACAGCGTGGGTTGTTAGAATGTCCTTTCCGATTATGTGCAAAGCGGGCCACCATTCTTGGAATTTCTTATTGTCAGACTTATATCCGATTGCCGATAAATAATTTATCATAGCGTCAAACCAGACATGACATTCATAATTTTTATCAAAGGGAAGTTCAATGCCGCCGGTTTCACCGGATTTTGGACGTGAAATACAGAGGTCGCCCAGCGGTTCTTTTAAAAAGCCAAGGACCTCATTGCGAAAGGTTTCTGGCATGATAAACCCCGGGTTTTCCCGGATATATTTTGTAAGCCACTTTTGGTATTTAGATATCCTGAAGAAATAGTTTTTCTCAATTAATTGGGAGACCGGCTTCCCGCAGCTTGGACAACTGCCGTCTTTTAAATCCTTATTAAGCCAGAACCGTTCTTCGTGATCGCAATACCATCCATCGTATTCAGTAATGTAGATTAATTGCCTGTCGTAAAAATCCTGAAGAATGCTCTGAACCGCTTTTTTGTGGTGTTCTTCAGTCGTTCCGATAAAAACATCATACGAATTATTAAGTTGTCCCCAAATACCGTCAAATCCCAATGCCATATCATTGCTGTTACTTCCAGCGGTGAGGCCGGAACTATGGGCGCCATTCATTTCCTCATTATGATTGCAGGTTCCGGCCAGGAAGCAAACGTCTCTGCCAAATAACCTGTTATATCCGGCCAGCACATCCGCGAGAATAGCCGCATACGCATGAACTAAACGAGGTTCATCATTGTAAAAGTAAATTGGAGAAGTGACATAATAATTATTGTTCATAACTTTACAATATTATCCAATGCTTTATTGTTAAAAAATGGTGATTTCATTTCAGTTTACGGGATCAGATCGTCTCTCCCGGTCAAATCCTTTCTGATTTTCTTAGTACACCCTAAGAAACCTTTCGTCTACGACATAATTAATATCGGAACTGTCAATAAAAACATAAGTTGCGAATAGAAAACTAATAATTCATACATAGAGACAATAATCGCCATGATCTCGGCCCTTAACTTGCTGGACGAAAGGCTGTTACGTTTATTTCTGGGGGTCTATAAGGCGGTCAAGCCCCTTCTCCCCCTGAACAAGCGCGGAAGCCCCTCCAAAACTCTTGTTGAAAACAAATCCGAATTGGCCTACTGTAGGCGACGAAGGATATCAATGGTAAAAATTAGACTCGAAAAACCAGATGACATTCCTGCCGTTCGCACTATCAACGAAGAAGCATTCGGACAGGCTACCGAGGCGAATATCGTTGATAAATTGCGGCGCTCCTGCTCCGATGCGCTATCACTGGTAGCGGAAGATGATGGTATTATTGCGGGACACATTTTGTTTACGCCGGTAGTAATCGATTCCCAAACATTGAAGGTCGAAGGAATGGGCCTGGCGCCAATGGCTGTTCTGCCTGGCCTGCAACGCCGGGGAATTGGCTCCGAATTAGTCAGAAAGGGGCTTGATACCCTGCGGGGTCGTTACTGTCCTTTTGTAATTGTACTGGGTCACCCTGAATATTACCCGAGATTTGGCTTTGAGCCATCCTCCAGGTATAACGTCAAATGCCAGTGGGAGGGGATTCCGGACGAGGTGTTCATGATTTTAGTATTTGATAAAAATGCGCTGCAAAACATAAGCGGAGTTGCAATGTATAGGGCCGAATTTGACGATGTAATGTAGAAATCGTATGAAGGGAAACCCAAGGCTATAACACAATTTAACGGTAATAGCTATTATTTGGATCAATTTACTCCAGAATTATGTTGACAACTCATTAGTATATTTGCTAGAAAGCCCCGAAATGTCATAAAAAAGGAGGAAGGATGAAACAAATGACAACTCAAACTCGCGGTTTAACAAAAATTGTTTTCGCTGTCTTAGTTACAATGCTCGTTCTGCCATCGCTAACCTCGGCCGCCGAAATCGCTGCCGGGTACGATCTCAGCGGGCAGATGCGCTGGCGCATGGAGTTTGACGATAGAGATTTTGAGAGCATTACGCCGCTGATCGAAACGTCTCTTCTCAGAACTCGCGTAAACCTGAAAGTAACATCGATTGAGAACGCCACCGTTTATTTCCAGATGCAGGATTCACGTAACCTGGGATTGAACAGCGCCGGAACCTCACCCGACAATAACCTCGGCGTCCATCAGGGCTATATCAAGCTCGATAACGCTTTTACTGAAAACCTGTCTTTGCAGGTCGGACGGTTCGAGGCGGCTTACGGCCGCCAC
>CAZKYQ010000195.1:0-4113 GCA_964556975.1 uncultured Ignavibacteria bacterium | reverse complement strand
ACTATATAGTTCCCCTTGAGGCTGAACATAACGACAATCGTGAAAAGCAAGGCCGCCAAAGTCAGCGGGCTTATTTTGGGAATAAATCTGTTTTCATACCAGTCTTTACCTGCCAATCTTGTTAAAACAACTCTTGTCAGGAAGCCCGCGATAAAGGGAATGCCCAGATAGATGAACACCGATTTGGCGATCTCCCCTATTGTTATATCGACAATAGCTCCCTCCAGCCCGAACCAGACCGGAAGTATCGTAATAAACACCCAGGCGTAAATGCTGTAGAAGAAAACCTGAAAAACGGAGTTTAAGGCCACCAACCCGGCGGCGTATTCGGAGTCGCCCTCGGCAAGCTGGTTCCAAACGAGAACCATGGCTATACATCGCGCCAGCCCGATCAGTATCAAGCCGGTCATATATTCGGGATAATCGCCCAGGAAAAGTATTGCCAAAGCAAACATCAGGATCGGCCCGATGATCCAGTTCTGTATAATCGAAAGTGATAGGATTTTCCAGTCGCGGAAGACTTTGCCAAGCTGTTCGTACTTTACCCGCGCCAATGGAGGATACATCATTAATATAAGGCCGACCGCAATAAGCATATTTGTCGAGCCGATTTGAAACCTGCCTATAAGATTTTCCACGCCAGGGAAAAGAAAACCGCCGCCAACTCCGACCGCCATAGCGAGGAATATCCACAGAGTTAAAAAACGATCAAGAAAAGATAGTTTCTTAATCACGGGTTGCTTTGAACTCATTAGTTCTGCCTTTCTTAAGGACGATTGTGGTTTGCCTAAATTTCTGTAATTTTAATTCAATATATGCTTTAAAAATCCCGGATGAGAAAGACTTAATTTATATATCCTCAGTAATTGCGGAAAAACCGTTTGAATATTTATTTATCATTTATAATTTTCCCCTCTTCCAGTTTTAAAATTAGTTTCGCTTTTTGCGCGGCTTGTCGACTGTGTGTTACCATTATTATGGTTCTACCTTCTTTTTCGTTCAGATCCCTAAGAATATCAAGAACCCATGACGACAAAGAGGAATCAAGATTACCCGTTGGCTCGTCGGCCAATATCACCTCTGGATCGTTTGCCAGAGCCCGAGCAATGGCAACCCGCTGCTGCTGGCCAATCGAAAGCTCGCGGGGAAGAAAATCCATCCTTTGAGCCAGACCGAATTTTTCCAGTAACATCTTTGCCCGGTTGCCGCGCCCGTTACTTGTATTAGTATGGATCAGCATAGGAATCATTACATTTTCCATGGCTGTCAAATAAGGCACTAAATTAAAAGTCTGCAATACAAAACCAACAGTTCGATTTCTATAATATGCAAGTTTATTGTTGTTGTAACTATACAAATTTGCTCCCTTGAAGACGACCGCACCCAAGGAGGGATGAATAAGCCCACCCAAAGTTAGAAGCAAGGTGGTCTTGCCGGAACCGGATGCGCCGGTAACCGCAATAAAATTTCCCTGTTCAATTTTTAGCGAAATCCCATTTAAGGCATGAACTGGTTCTCGGCGATGATGATAAATTTTGGTCAGATTTTCGAGAGTGAACATATTAGCTAAACCTCCTGCATTATGGCAGCAGGATCCATACGAGCCGCACTGTAAATTGGGTACCAACTTCCCATTATCGCGATAACAACAGCGACAATAAGCGACCACAACAGGTAGATAGCCACAGGCGATATTGCGAATCCGGCAAATTGCGGCCCCAGGATCATTGCCGACAAAGTTCCGAACAAATAGCCCAATGAACCGCCAATAAGCCCCAGAACCAATGATTTAGCAATAAACAATCTATAGATATGTTTTTTTTTAAATCCAAGAGTAATTAAAGTACCTATTTCTCGTTTTCGCTCTTCTACATTCGCCCACATGTAATTGCCAATTGAAATAGCGCCCACCAGAGCTATAACTACCAGCAAAACGATTGATATCTTAGACATTAACTGATTTGTCTCAATCTGAGTTTTGACAATATGGTTAATAGTAGTTATGCGCGTATCCGGAAGAATATTTCGCAGTTTTGAAAGCAACCCGTCGGATATAGCATCACAACATCCCATAATTTCAATGGCATTGATTTGAGATCCTATGCCCAGTAATTCTTGAACAGAATGAAGATGGGCAAAAATTCGGCTATCGTCTATGGTTCCGGTCTCTGACAATATATGTGTTACATTAAATTGCTTTCCTTCCAACATTACGGCTGAACCATTTGTAAGCTTCAACCGATCGGCAGCCATACTGCCTACCCAAACATCTGTGGAGGATAATGAATCGACTACTTCTCTGCCGGAAGCCTCGCCGCTGTTATTATCGGCAGATTGAGAATTGTAGTCAGGCCCACAAGCCAATTGCAGCTCCGCCCCCATCAGGCCCGAAGCCTGCCAGATAGGCTTGGAGGCAAGTTCATTAGCAGGAAGAACGCCGGTTAGGACTATTGGGATCCCTTTAACATTAATTCTCCTACTCAGTTTGGGGGACATGTTATCCACTCCGGGCAACATTGATGTAACTACGCGTTCCACATAATCTTCTGGAAAAGTAGGTGCATCAACATCAGCAGAGTAATAGTCGTCAATTGTAGCGCCTTGTGGGAGCACCTGAATGTTCGCCCCTAATAAATCCAACTTTTGCGCCACTACTTTTTTTGAAATGGTAGTTACAGATTGGATACATACGATAACAGCAATTCCAAGGGTGATAGCCAGCAATCCTGAAACAAGCTGCGACTTGCGTTGCCACATTTCCTTCCAGATGATAGTGCCGAAACTAAATTGCCTTTTCATTTAGTCTTCTTAGTCTTTTTTGTCGGTCCGCATGATTTGCCGCTTCCGGGCGGGCAGCAGCCCCTTTTGACTTTCTTGGTTGCAGCCTGTATTAATTTTGTGATATCCACGGGGCCATTGAATGAGGCGGTCATCTGTCCTTGGGTATTAATTACGACTGTTACGGGCTGGATGGCTTGCGGGTTAATCTTAAGCTCTTTTAAAAATGATGATTCTCCAGCGTCATCCATATCAACCTGAATGCAGCAAGATTTATCTTTCATTTTCCGACAAGCGTCCATGCAGGCATTGAAAACATCCGATTCTCCGGTCATTCCTTTTCTACTGGCAGTGACATAAACCGATTGGCCGGATTGAATCGATTTTAAAACTTCCGCCTTTTTAGGGCTTGGAACCATTGAAATCAGCTTATCATGATTTGTCTTATTTACGGGAATGCCACCGGCTAAAACACCATTGGAGGCAAAAACCAAAACCAGGGGTACGGGTACGCCCGACAACTGATATTTTTTCACGAAGGATAGGTTTTCTTTGTCGGCGCGATCAAGTTCGATAAAAATCGAATTTTTTATTTCTTTTCTGGCGCCGTTGATAATATTTTTGGCTTTTTCTGCCTCAGAATCTCCCGGTTCAGTAACCATGACAAAAGCTGTATTGTTCTCTTTTGAGGCTGATTGTAAAATATCGGTAATTGACGCATGGATGTTTACAGGGATTAACGCAAATAATAACATTGATAAAGCGCAACGAAATAACATCTTTCTTCTCCTCTTTTTTTAAATTCATATTTACCTGTCATTTCTTATATAAAACATAAGAATATCGTCAAATATGGCTGTTTTAGGCCGAGCTTATAAGTTCGCCCTAACTTAATCACTATTAATCAATCAGCCTTTATCAGACTACTTCTTTTGGACGAACTCTCTTTTTTCCTTTGCCTCCTGCACACTTCTTCAGGATCAAACTTCACAATCAGCTTTAGATTCTTTTTATCTTCCCTTATTTTGCCTCCTGTTGAATAATGCTTGAAAGCCCATTCAATTACTTCGCTTGCAACGGACGAATCCTCGCTTTTTGGCAAACTATAATATATCCAGCGTCCTTCTTTTCGCCCTTCTACTAAACCCGCTTGTTTTAAAATTGTCATATGTTTCGAGACGGTTGATGGGGCAAGTTCTAGAAGTTCAATCAATTGGCAGACGCATAATTCTTGATTTCGTAAGGCAAATAGAGCCCGAATCCTGTTTTCGTCACCTAATGCCCTTGTAATATTAAGTAATTCGCGCATTTATCCTCCAACAATTCGTCATGTGC
>CAZKYQ010000194.1:0-4117 GCA_964556975.1 uncultured Ignavibacteria bacterium | reverse complement strand
GTAATATCCCATATTCAATTAAAAAGCGGGAGACGAGGTTCGAACTCGCGACCAACAGCTTGGAAGGCTGTGACTCTACCAACTGAGTTACTCCCGCTTGCGAATGATAATAAAACCGGAAAAACCGAAATTGTCAAGCCGATTAGGAAAAAATTAACGTAATCTACTCAGGCTATTTGGCTTTCCGCAAGCCTTTCCAATGATCGCTGAAAAGCATTATGCTTCTGCAATAAGGCAACATACTTTTTTTCACGTTTGGCGGCTTTGGCTTTTATCAGGGCAACGAGGGCGCGTTTGTCTTTTTGACGCCAGCCGGATAGGCCATCGATAGAATATAACAGCGGACTCCATCGCTCCAATTGAATCCGCTCGTTTTGAGACCAGCCTTTTAAACTTCCGATCTTTAAGGCTCTCCTGACATATTTCAGCGATTCTTTAATAGCCGTTTCATTATCGCCGAAATTTCTTCGCGCCATATTGTCCGTAACCGCTAAACCAATATCGGCTACGGGAAGCTCCTTGAACGGCCTGCGCGGTCTTGGGCGCAAGTCAACCAGCATATCGCTTAAAGCAAGTTTTTTCAACGTTTTCAAATCACAGCGATATGACCTGTTCTTTTTGATTTTGTCCTCCTCGGTTTTGGCGAATTGCGCGGTTTCAAGATCTGTTGAACGGAACCCGAGTTTATAATAGAACCAGAATGAGCCGGACTGCAAACCCTCCTCGTTCTCATGCCCCACCTGCCATCTGCGCATAATAAATTCACGTCCCCCGAAATGATGATAAAACAGCTTCAGGAAGTGGTTGAAAATCATACCGGCCTCGCCCGAGCGGAACGTATCGAAAACATTTATCGCTATCTCGCACCGTTCAAATAATAATACCGCTATGGCGTAGCCTATCGGCACTCCGTTTTTTATTAGCAGGCCGCTGTAGTTGGTCTCAAAAGGCATCCTGTTTTCCGGCTTCATTCCGATAATATAAATCTCAAGCCCTTTGCCGGGGGACGTCACGTAAACTTCCGCCGGGTTAGCGTACAATGTCGGATATAATTCCCTGTGACGCGGAAGCAGGGCGAGGATTAATGTTTTAATCGTTTTGTTTCCCTCTTTTTCGGATAACAACGAGAGCTTCGGGGGCGAGGTTCGACTCGTCCGCCGGAGATCAAAACGGCTCTTCCTCATCGGCCTATTTTGATAAAAAATCTCTGATCGGGGCGCCATAGCCAGAGTTCTCGCGGCTTTAGTCTTGCCGATATGCCATTTCAACATTAACTCGGCATTATCATAAAGATATTGTTTTACCTCAAAAGAAGCTTTCAGCTTATCGAGTTTATTTAGAAGCCAGGAAAGCGCCGTTTGCCCGTCTGCTAAAGCGCGATCAACCCACTCTTCGGCGGATAGGTTTTCATCATCTACGCCATCGTTTTCCGCGTATAGAGCAAAGATATTCAAAAGCCCTGAAAGTGGGTCGTTTTCTTTCTCATTATAATATTCCCAATCGATATCGATATCGGTTCCATACTTCTCCACAAGCCAGTTGGACATAATATAATTGTAAGGATACCTGATAAGCGTATCCGCAATCCCAATGTCGTCAATCCGTTCGTCATCATAGCCGTTCAGATATTTGAAATGCTCTACCCTATCGGAAAAACCGGCCAGTTCATCATCGACAAGTTTTTTAAAGCGGGGGTTGTCAGGGTATGCTTGCATAAAGCATAATGGTTCAAGGTATTTCATTATAGATGTCGGATTAAGAAGTTTTTTCGAGGCAATTTTTTCAATCAAATCAATTTTCTTAGCGGCATCTTTTGCAGAAAATGAAAATTTAAAAGAATTTAGTGAATCTATCAAATTTAATAATGTTACGCGAGCATTTGTTTTTTTCGCCATATCAGACCCTTTCTATTGATGCTTGAATATAACAGCCTTATCGGGCCTCTATCAACAATTAAATGACAATGTTTTATTGTTCAAAGACCATTTGATTTTGATATCCCGATATCCATATAATTGACAGAAGGGAAAGTCAATTTGGGGTTAAACATGGGAATTTTTGAAAAATTAGCAAGTAAAACAAAATCGAAGTACCCTGAGCATAAATTTAGCTGGGAAATTCTGACCGGGATTATCATCGATAATATCGCGAAAAGACCATACTGGCTCGATATCGGCGCGAGAAACAACATTCTGATCAATGAACAACCGGGAGCAGAATTCTCAGTAGGCCTTGACATTGAAAGGCAAAAAGAGCTAAAAGTTAATCATAATGCGGGAGCCTATGTTGTCGCGGATTCATCGAGACTTCCTTTCAAAGAAAACGTTTTTGGATTTATAACAAGCAGATATACTTTCGAGCATTTGGAATTTCCACAAGAAACCTTAGATGAAATCAGCCGTATTTTAAAGCAAAATGGGACTTTTACTTTGCAAACAACAAACGCCGCAAGCCCGCTTATAGTTATGGCAAGACTGGTTCCATTGGGATTAAAAAAAGTAATCTTTAGAAAAGCGTTTAGGGACACACCCTCCGGGATTTTCAAAACATATTATAAAATAAACAGGCCTAAGCTATTTAGAAAAAAAACTGGCCCGCTCAAGCTTGAAAAATTAATTATGGTTGAAGATCTGTTATGTCAATCCCGCGTTCTTTATATGGTCTCGCTTTTTATCTTTAAATTTATCAGGTTATTAAAACTTGATTCATACAAAAACAATATAATCGCGATTTATAAGAAGATCGGATAAAAACATAGATTTGAGATGCGCAGGCGAGTTACCAAGCAGGCGCTTGCAACCAGAAAAAGGGAGCCTAAAAGCCCGCTATGTAAAATCCGGTGTTTTTTTATCCCTCAATCATCTCGACATTGGCGCGTGGAATAATGGCCTTGCCGCCATCATCAAATTCAACTTCCAGCACGCGCGCTTTTGATTCCGATTCCAAAACCTGAAGTTCAGACGGAAGGTCAGATACTTTGCCCAATTGCCCAAAATACGGCTGGCGGATAACCCTCACAGGCGACCCGACAGCAAGCCCGATATTTTCAGCGCTTTCATGCGCGTCTTTTTCGTTTATATCTCCGGGTTTGGGAATCACGACTTCCGGACGGATTACTCCTGCCCTGATTTGAGTGGCGCCGTTAATGCAAGCCTCCTGGCCCTCGTTTGCCTTGAGAAGATCATATGTTTTCTGGGCCATATTTATTTCGCCAAAACCCTCGGTAACGACCAGGGTAATGCCTTTATCTTCGTTGCCGGTAATTGCCACGCCGAGATCGTAACCTAAAAAATCGCGAAGGTCCTGATCGCCGAAACCTCCGACTACAATGCCAACCGCGCCGACTTTGATCGCCTTATGCAGGCCGGCCGCCGTAACAAAAGAACCGCCTATAATTACATGCCCCTTGGCCGAATTATCGATTTCTTTGTCCGTAAGTATTTCGGAATTACTTTGCGATATCATCTTAATCGGCCCGTGGGTTTCGGGGCCAATTCCGAAAATACCCTGCACAAAACTCCCCCACGTGGTAACTTCAACCCCCTCGTTTTCAAAAACATCGGTAACAGTTCCATTCAGGTAGGCTTTGACTTCAATCGGTACCGGAGCTGCCCGAAGCAACACCTGTCCTGTCACCGGTGAGATATTTTCAACCGTTCCTCCTATTTTCGCTTTCGCGCTTGACGAGAAAAGCCCGAAGAAGGATTTGGATTGGGCAATCTCCTCGCCTTGCTCAACCGTATCGCCGATCTTTTTCAGCATTGTTTCGGGAACGTCCTGCGGGGGCACGCCCAAAATATTGGCGACGTTAATCGGCTCAACCGAACCGGGAAGCTCGGTACTGGCAACTACCGTATTGGATTTAACCTGATCGCCCTTATTTACGACGACCTCGCCTTTAAGCGGCAATATTCTTTTTTTGATTACTTTGAGCCTGTCGGTTACCATCAGGCCGGGTGTGTAAGCATGCGACATTTGAAACTATCCTTTTATCTGATTATCAACCCAAACGCAAACAAATCAAGTAATTAAATTAATCAATGATATTTACAAAAGCAAGAATTATCACTACTGTCCGGCCTTTTTCTTGAAAAGTCTGGACATACCTCCTATAATA
>CAZKYQ010000193.1:0-4154 GCA_964556975.1 uncultured Ignavibacteria bacterium | reverse complement strand
GGGGAACCGTGCATCACGACTCATGTATGTGTTGTCAATGTCAAAATTAATATTTGCCAGCTCTAATGGCGGCGGTGGCGGTGGGGGAGGCGGCGGCGGCGGCGGCGGCGGCGGTTCCTCTGCTACAACCGGTTCTGGTTCAGGCGGCGGTGGCGGCGGTTTTGGACATCCAAAAAGTGTTAAAGCAAATGTCAGGAGCAATAAAAGTAGTATTGCGTTTTTAAATTTCATCTTCACCTCCTTGAAGGCATTAAACAAATTCATATTTGGCTTCAAATAAACTGAATAAATAACAGTTTTGTCAAACTAAAAATTCTAAAAATCATAAAATAATTATCAATAATTAGTTCGGATAAGAAACAATTTTCGTTGTAACGTGGCCTTTATTAGCTTTCTTCTGAATTTCTTTGAAATCTTATCGGAAGTTTTTTGACCATTCAGGGGTCTTACAGCTGCCCGGAAGATCAAGCCGCATTTTGTTCCTTCCATTGTAATCCATGATATGCAACTGATACCTGCCGCCAACAACATGCGAATAGACAATATGCAACCCGTCCGGCGACCATGAAGGGGCCTCGTTGGCTCCAATTTCCGTTAATTTTTTGGGATATTGGCCTGTAATATCAACAGTATAAATCTGAAAACCCTCCGGTTCTCTGGACGAATACGCGACCAGATCGCCTCTTGGCGACCATGACGGCTGATCGTTATAATTACCGTTATATGTAAGGCGGCGCGTGTTAAGACCCTCAATATCAGTAACATATATCTGAGGCGTTCCGGTCCTGTCGGAGGTAAACGCAATTTCCCTTGAGGACGGCGCCCATGTCGGCGCGGAATCTATCATAGAAGTGTATGTAAGCCTTCTTATGATTCGTCCGGATTGATCCAGAAGATAAATCTCTGAATTACCGGCGACTGTCAGAGCGCAGGCAATATATTTGCCGTCAGGGCTGGCTGACGCGGCATAATTGAGGCCCTCTCTCGATGATAGAACGTAGGTTTTTTCCTGGTCCAGAAGGTATGCGTATAGATCCGGATTGCCATTTTTGTAACTTGTATAGAAGATTCTATTGACATCACTTGACCATGACGGCAGAAGGCAAATAGATTTTTCATTGGTAACCTGAACCGGCGAGTAACCGTCAAAATCGCAATAATAAACTTCACGGTTGCCCGAAGCGATAGAGGTATATACAATCTTTGAGAAGTAAACTCCCTCTTCTCCGGTCAGATTAATAAGCAGATCAGCGGCGGCCCGATGGGCAAGATATCTATAACGGTCGATGGTACCGACAAAATCCCTATTGTAGATATTTCTGTTTCTGTAAATATCGGTTACATCAACGGCAAAAAGTATCCCGTCGCCTTCCCGTTCAACCCTGCCCGATACCAGAAATTGAGCCCCGAGATAAATCCAGTCGTCCAATTTCATTTTGCCTTTGGCGAAATCGGCCAGAAACATAGAGTCAACTTCGACAATATTGAAATAGGGAGTAAAGTCGAGATCAAACCGAAGGGCGTCTTCGAGGTCCTTCACTAACATGCTGTCTTCAAGGGTCTGAAAACCCGATGGTATCCTGAAATCCTCAATTGCCAGGCTCATTAATTCCGCAGAAGGGCCGGTCGTTATCACCCCGCCGACTTCGGGCCTGCTTTGGGCAGCAACATTTTTAAGGGGAAGAATAAAGCAAAACAAGATTGAAATTGTTAAAAATATTTTAGGCATAACGCGGGCAAGTATATTCAAATGGCCGCGCCATGTCAAACAGTAATGGTTCAAGCTGATTAGATTCATCAATTATATGGAATATACCTGAATTCCAGGTGGATTCCCAAATCATCCGACTCGAATTGATTAGGCAATGGAGGAGGCTTGGACCCGAGAACGGCCCTCAAGGCCGCTTGGTCATACGAGGGCATGCCGGAACTTCCCTCTATTGCGGAATCCGATATTTTTCCCCTCCGATCTATAACAAAATAGATTGTACAGGTTACAGTATCGGCGCCCTCAAACGGATTGTCCCAGCCCCGTCTGATTTTATTAAATACTACATTCAAATAATAGGGCGAATCAAATCCCGAAGCGTCAATCCTTGCCGCGCTGAACTCCGACCCAAGCTCAACACCATCCGGCAAACCCTGTTTTTCAGGTTCAGAAAGTTCCTGAGTTTCGGGTTTCTCATTAATCGCCGGTTCCGGTTGTTTCTTTTTACGTTTTGGTTTTTTCCGCTTGTTGACTTCGGCAACCCTTGTCTTAGCCTTGGGAGCCTCTATTTTTGTGGTTTTTTTCGAGGTTGTTTTTTTTGAGGATTTCATGGTCGCGGGCTTTTTGACGCCTCTCTGCGGAGGCGGGCTTGCGAGACGAACCATCATAATGGGAGGATATTTCGTCATTTTTTCAGAGGAATTTCTAAAAACGAACCCGAAAAATATCCCGTGAAAAATCATAGATGCTACTATCGCCCATTTCATAGCCTCGTCTCCGGCTCGGTAATCAGCCCGACATTTTCTATGCCTAATTTTTTAATCTTAGCCATCAGCTCAATAACGACTCCATAAGGCACCGACTTATCCGCCCTGATGTAGATAGGCCGAAATTTCTTTACTTCCCTGATGTTTTTTAAGCGGGCCTCAAATTGATCGGCGGTGATTTTATACTGGTCAATATAAATCTGCTGTTTTTTATCAATAGAAACAATTATCCCGCCCGAAACATCGCGAGGAGATTCTGACGCTTTCGGCAGCGCAATATCGACGCCTGCCTGCATCATCGGGGCGGAAATCATAAAAACGATCAACAAAACCAGAACGATATCGACCAGGTTGGTAACATTAATCTCGGCCATGGGATGATATTGTTTTTTAGCCCTTTTCAACTGACCGAATCTCCTTTTTAAATTTCGAGAAAAGCTCCGATTTGAAATTATCGATCCGTTCGGTCATCAGACGGTTTTTGCTGACAAAATAATTAAATCCTATCAATGCCGGAATAGCGACCGCCAAGCCGGCGGCGGTAGCTATAAGAGCCTCCGCGATTGCGGGGGCGACCACAGCTAAAGTAGCCGTTCCTTTTGCCCCGATATCCTTAAAAGCCACATAGATTCCTATGACAGTTCCCAACAGTCCCAGAAATGGGGCGGCATTGGCGGTTGTCGCAAGAAATATTATGCCGCTCTCAAGTTTTAACACCTCGTCTACGCCAGCCCGATCAATAGACTCCTCAACATCTTCAAAATCATCTTCGCCAATTTCTGTCTTGTTGCCCGGATTGCTTGAGTATTTTCTTTTTTCAACAAGCCCTTTGAGCTCGTCATAGGCTGATCGAAGCATATTTGAAAACGGCGCTAAACGATACCGTTTTGAATGGCTGTAAAACTGGTCGAGATCGGGATTGCCTCGAAACTCCCGTAAAAAGCGGTCAGTTTCGCCATAAATCTTTTTTATCTTAAAATACTTGAAAACTATTATGGCCCAGGATGTCAGAGACATGAAAAGAAGCAATAGCATTATCCCCTTGGAAAAAAGTGTCATTGAAGCGATATCGCTCCAAAGATTGCCTTTTCCGGGATCGGGCAAAAGCGGCGTTAGATAGTAAATTAAAAATCCGTGCAAAAATTTCCTCCCTCAAAATCGTTTAAAACTAATACTAAATCGGCAAAGCGAAAGCGTCAAGCCTTTTCGCCTGCCTTATTAATACGCCAAAAAGACAAAACAATTCCATTTTATTGCTTTAGCGCGCAATAATAAAGCAATATCTTATATCAGTATGAAGGGCGGATAGTTCCCATAACCGCCTGAATAATGCATTTATCCGTATAATAATGCTATAAGTACACGTTTGCTTTTTTAAAAAAGCATTGACTTTTGAATATAGATATAATAGAAATTTGACGATAATTAAAATCGGAGTTTGTGTGACCGGCAATTGGAGAAATACCGGATGCTTTTTCGTTATCGTAAATGTCGGTTATTAAGATGTAAAATAGGAGGGAAAATGCGCGGATTATTTGTCTTATTATTTCCATTGGCAGTATTGATAACAATGCTCGGGTGTTCAGATTCTAAAGAAATTACAACGGAAGAATCTGAAGAAGCATAATATATTCGGGCAGCAGCATGCGGCCTCTGTCACGCGCGTGTATATATCCGGA
>CAZKYQ010000192.1:0-4183 GCA_964556975.1 uncultured Ignavibacteria bacterium | reverse complement strand
TCGCCATCGGTAACATATCCCGGAAAAGTATCAGGGGGCGTAGAATATGGTGGCTCTAATTTCAATTGAGAATTTTCTTCGCCCCACTCGATTACGAATAGTTCTTCCTGGATATATGTCGCATTTACACTTAAAGAACTAAAAACAAATAAACTAATAATTATCATAATATTTCTCATGGCCAGCCCCTTTCTTAATTTTCACCGGTAAATTTCATAAACTTATAGATATGTTGACCGTTGTTTTCCTCCGGAGTGTATCTATCAAGCATATCATCATATCTTATTTTTGTGGCGGATATTAATATTATGATAATTACGCATAATTTCTTCCATTATTATATATGCTTGCTTATAATTAGCAAACAAGGCAATTTATAGTCAAGGCCTTTTTTGTCTTTTTTTCATTACGTGATTCGCGATAATATGTTTCGATGTCTAATTTAGTCTTCCACTGGCGATTACGCGATTAAATAGGGCCTAAATAGAGCCGACTATAATAAGAGACAGTAGTATATCATTCTAAAGGAGAACTTTTGCGCCGAATTTGGGCATTATTAGTATTATCCATAGTTTTGGCCGGGTGCGGGAGAAAAATCGCCCCCCCTCAAGACCTGACCACGCTTATAGCTCCGCCATCGGGGTTGTCAGCTCTGATTATAACAAACTCAACTTTAGAATTAACCTGGGATGATAATTCCGATAATGAAGACGGATTCGAAATTTCACGGCGCGAAGCAAGCGATACGAGTTCAGCAGGCGGCGGGGAACCGGATAGTACGGGAGCCGCTGGAGATTCACTTTCTGTGTGGTCTGTTTTCGATTCTATTTTAGTAAATGCTACGGTTTACTATGACAGCAGTGTCGCAGTAGGGAAAAAATATTACTATCGCATAAAAGCCTACAACTCTCAGGCGAGTTCTGATTTTTCCAATACCGCGATTATTAGCTTTGCGGTTCCACGGGCGCCGTCGGGGCTTATCGCGAACGTCCTATCGGACAGCAAAATAGCGCTTAGCTGGACGGATAATTCCGATAACGAAACCAATTTCCTCGTATGCAGGCAGGATACAGGGGTCGTGATAATCACAAATATTACATCGACAAATGAAACTGGCTATATAGATACAAATCTCACGGGAAATACGTCATACTCCTATTATATCATAGCTACTAACAGTCTGGGAAATACGCCGTCAGAAACAGTCGTGATTACGACGCTTACGACTATCAGCGTTATCGGATCTATTCCGGGGCCGATATCATCATTCCCGAATTTTATTTCTGCGCAAGGCGATTACGTGTACTTAGCGGGATTCTGGGGTGTTAATAAAATCATGAAAATCATTGATGTCTCAATACCCGAATCTCCAACCCTGTCCGGCCAGTATTCGATTTCCTTTCAGCCATACGATTTATTTGTTAAGGGCGCGTACGCGTATCTTGCCCGCGATTCCGGTTTTGTCATGATCGACATAAGCGCGCCTGATAGTCCCATTTTGACCGATGAATATATCAAATCGCCCGGTACTCATTTTATTGGCGTTTCGGATGATTATATATTTTTGGCAAGCAACAACGCATTGCCCGACAGCCTTTTAATTATAGAATATTCCGATTCAATCGGTTTTTTGAATATCGGCGCTTATGAAGAACAACAGGAGATTACAAGCCTCTTCGTTGATGACAGCCTCGCCTATATTCTCGCCGGGGGCGCTTTGAAAATCATAAGCGTTATTGACCCGGCTAATCCGGTTGTGGTTGGATATTTTAACCCCGAATATTCATCGGATGAAATCTACGTGCGCAACGAGCATGTATATATGCCCAATGATTTCGGATTTACGATAACCAATGTGGCCAACCCGCTCGCCCCTGTTGCTTCAGGATCGTATCTGCTTTCCGGCGGCATTGAAAAAGTTTTTGCTGACAGCGGGTATGCTTATATTTATAACCGGTCCGATGTTCTTCGAGTTATAGATGTAACCATTCCCGCATTGCCCGATTTGGTGGCAAGGTTCGACAACTCAACAATCGGCAGTTTATTTGCCTTAGGCGACTACATTTATGTAAGCAACAGCGACAGTCTTCAAGTTTTATATATAGAGGACGAAGAAAACTAACTAAAAATCTGTTAATACTAAATTTTCAAACCAGCTATCTAACTTAAAAAACAGCTTGATAGAGCTCTAATACCGCTATATCCTCTTATGATAATGATTGCGCAAAAGTCGATAAGGCCGGGGGGCTGTTGAGGTGGCATGGTATTTTTACATCGCTGTTATGGCCGCCGGTTTCGCGGCAGGCTTTATTAATACGCTTGCGGGAAGCGGCTCTTTAATTACTCTTCCGCTGTTAATATTTATAGGACTCCCGGCAAACATCGCCAACGGCACAAACCGTGTCGCCATACTCCTGCAAAATGTCGTTGCCGTTGGAAGTTTCCGAAAACAAAAAGTTCTGGACATGCGCCGGGGCATGATATTGGCGGTCCCGGCGATATTGGGCGCGATATTGGGCGCTCAAATTGCCGTAAATCTCAACGAGCAAATAATGCGGCAAGTTATCGGCGCATTGATGGTAGTTATGTTTGTAATCATTCTGGTGAAACCGGCTCGTTGGCTCGAAGACAGAGCCGATGAACAAATAAAGAAATTCGGCATTGGGCAATTTATAATCTTTTTTGCAATCGGCGCCTATGGAGGATTCATTCAGGCGGGGGTGGGCATATTCCTGCTTGTCGGCCTGGTGCTTGGCATGGGATTTGACATGGTTAAAGCAAACGCGGTCAAAGTGCTAATTGTGCTTTGTTTTACAATTTTCGCATTGTTTATATTTTTTTCAAATAGGCAGGTTGATTGGAAGATCGGGCTTATTATGGCGGCGGGCAATGTTTCTGGCGCATGGATCGCCTCGAAAATGGCGGTAAGGCATGGAGCAAAATTTATCCGCTGGATACTTCTTGCGGTATTGCTTATTTCGGGTTCGGTCCTGCTGGGGCTATCCGGCCTCGTACTGGAACTATTATGATATCGAAAGGGGATTAAAATGATAAACGCTATTATTTCATGGATTTCATCGTTGGGAATAAAAGGCCAAAGCGCGGAGATAATCGGTTGGAGCCTCGGGTTGGCGGCTGTTCTGCTTCTGGCGATCATCTCCAATTGGATCATCAATAAAATCCTTTTGAAAATTCTTCATCTGGCAGTGGAACGAAGCAAGAGCGATTGGGACGACATAGTAATGAAACGAAAAGTATTTCAAAGGCTATCTCATTTGGCGCCGGTTCTGGTATTTTACTTCTCGGCGCATATCTTTTCTGGCGCGCAAGGCTGGATACAAAGGCTTGCCGTAAGCGCCATGATATTGGTCTTTTTGTCCGCCTTAAATTCATTTTCAAAAGCAGTTATTGATATTTATAGTAAATATGAAATATCCAGAGAGAGGCCAATTAAGGGCGTCGTGCAGATTATTATGATTCTCGCGTATGTCCTTGGGGCTGTGTTTATACTTGCGACCCTCATGAATAGATCTCCATGGGTCATGCTCAGCGGCATTGGCGCGATGACGGCCATCCTGCTCTTAATATTCAAGGATTCTATTCTCGGATTTGTGGCCGGCATTCAGCTTTCGGTAAATAAAATGGTCCAAATCGGTGATTGGATCGAGATGCCAAAATACGGGGCTGACGGCGATGTGATTGACATATCGCTAAATACTGTTAAGGTGCAAAACTGGGACAAGACTATTTCAACTATTCCAACTTACGCCTTGATAGATAATTCATTCAAAAACTGGCGCGGTATGGATGAATCGGGCGGACGCCGTATCAAGAGGGCTATCCATATCGACATGAACAGCATAAAGTTCTGCACAGACGAAATGCTTATGAAATTCGGAAAAATCCAGCTTATATCAGACTATTTACGAAATAAAAAGAAAGAGATTGCCGAATACAACCGCTCACATAATATTGAATCATCCACGCTTGTAAACGGAAGAAACCTTACAAACATAGGAACTTTTAGGGCGTATATTACCGCCTATCTTCGGAACAATCCCAAAATACATAAAGATATGACATTTCTTATACGCCATCTCCCCCCCGCAGAAAGCGGCCTCCCGATAGAAATCTATGTTTTTAGCAATGACCAGGACTGGATTAATTATGAGGCGATACAAGC
>CAZKYQ010000191.1:0-4210 GCA_964556975.1 uncultured Ignavibacteria bacterium | reverse complement strand
GTTTTATCATTGCCTTGAAAGGCGTTATTGTTAAATTGTTGTTGGCAAATAAGAAAGGAGATATTAGCAAAAGATATTTTTTGCTGGTTTCAATTCTAACAGCAGTTTTAGGCGTTCAAGCGTATTTATCAAGCGATCATGCTGTTGTAATATCGTACGGTTCTTATGATGACTTGAAGAGCCTAACCGATTATTCCTGACGACATTGGGAGAAAACCCCGAGAAACATCTTTCTTCAGGCGGCCATAAGGAAGCCCAATGGCTCGAAGAAAGATTTTGAATAGAAACTTGTGGAATATGATTTCGAGCAGTTGGGCGTCTATCTGATCTGTTTAGATAAAACCAACCAAATTTCTGGGAAGTGGAATATTTTTCATAGGGACGATCCGGGTTTTGTTGTCCCAAGTAATATCTTGTGCTACTGCCGATTACATGATAAATTATAATTATGGAATTTAAAAAATCTCAGAGGAATATTTGATTCATTTAAAATATAGAGAAGTTTCGAAAAAACCACAGATTAATAATGATTAGATATGCTCTGTTAAGACTGCGGCAGTTACACGCAAATATTCGTCAAACTGAGCATATCTATATGGTGCTGGTCGCATTATTGATCGGCTTATTGGGCGGAATATGTGCTGTCGGTTTTCGGGGGTTGATCCATTTGGCCCAGATGAGCGTGTGGTGGCAAGGCAGCTATACGGTCGATTATATTCGTCACCTTCCCTGGTTGTGGAAAATAGCCGCGCCCACCCTAGGAGGTTTAATTGTTGGAATGATCATTCATTATTTTGCGCGCGAAGTAAAAGGCCATGGGGTCCCGGAAGTGATAGAGGCCGTATCATTGCATGGCGGGCGAATCCGGTTGCGCGTAGTTATTGCCAAAATGTTGGCTTCGGGCATTTGCATAGCAACAGGAGGATCTGTTGGACGTGAAGGACCCATTGTTCAGATCGGTTCAACTATCGGTTCAAGTATTGGCCAATTCCTTAAAATTGACGAGCGGCGCCTGCGAACGCTGGTTGGCTGCGGCGCGGCAGCCGGGATCGCCGCTACTTTTAACGCCCCTGTCGCCGGGGCCTTATTTGCTGTTGAGATTATTCTTGGCGATTTTGGGGTTTCTCAATTTTCTCCTATTGTTATATCGTCAGTTGCCGCAACTGTGGTGAGCCAATATTTCTTTGGTAATTCTCCGGCCTTTACTGTTCCAACCTACAGCCTTGTTAGTACTTATGAGCTTTTGCTTTATGCCGCTCTGGGCGTGTTTTCAGGATTAATAGCATTAGCATTTATAAAAATGCTATATGGGTTTGAAGATATTTTTGATAAAATGCGCGGCTACCCGCCTTTAAAAACAGCCCTCGGTGGCGCTATTATAGGCATAATTGCCCTGAAATATCCAGAGATATTTGGCGTTGGTTATGAAACTATAAGCGAAGCTCTGCATGGCAACATGATGTGGCAATTATTATTAATATTGATTATTGCTAAATTGGTGGCTGTATCAATCACGCTTGGCTCAGGGGGATCGGGCGGAATATTTGCCCCCTCATTATTCATGGGCGCTATGTTGGGAGGAGCTGTTGGAACGACTGCAAATCTTCTTTGGCCTGGCAGTGTAGCCAACCCCGGAGCTTATGCTCTGGTTGGCATGGGCGCGGTTCTTGCCGGAGCTACACATGCCCCAATAACTTCGATCTTAATTATTTTCGAATTGACAGATGATTATAAAATTATCTTACCGCTTATGATAAGCTGTATTATTGCTACATTATTAGCTGGGCGTTTGCAAAAGTCATCAATTTACACTCTCAAGTTGTTGCGGCGCGGAATAGATATCCATGAAGGACAATCTATCAATGTATTGAAAAAATTAAAAGTCAGCCACATTATGCGTCCTAATATTGTTACTGTTAATGTTAATGCGGAATTAATGTCTATTGTTTCGCAATTTATAGAGTATTCGAGCAATTCCATTTTTGTAACCGACAAACAGGGTTATCTGCACGGAGTTATTACCCTTGACAAAATTCGCCCAATTATAACTGATACGCAATCTTTGAAAAGTCTTTTGATCGCTCAAGATTTGATGATAGCAGATAATTTTCCGATTTTTAAACCTGATGATAGCCTGGCTGATGTCATGAAACAGCTGGGAAGTTATAGTTTTGTAGCGCCGGTAGTGGAAAATGGCAAGATTGTTGGCGGTATTTGGCCCGAGGATGTAATAAAAAGATATAACGCGGAAATGTTCAAACGAGACATGGCTGTCGGCATGGCTTCAAATATTAATTCAATACAACAGATTGAAGCAATTCAAGGCGTTGAGGATATGGTTATAGCGGAAATTCCTATTCCGCCCCAATTCGATAGCAAGACGATTACCGAGTTGAATATACGAAAGCGTTACAATGTTAGTATCTTGATTATAAAGCACAAAGTAAATGGCAAGGAGGAAATTGCCAGTTCGATTCCAAAGGCGGAAACCGTTCTTCGCGGCGGGGACATGATACTTGCGATGGGCTCTAAAGATAGCCTTGCTCGATTCAAGAATGGCGCGTAATTAGCACAACTATTGACAAGAGCTTGAAAGAGTATATTAAGCGTCAGCTTTTTTACGGGTTTCATTTTTATTGCTATTATTATGAGAATAATCATAAAATTACTTGACATGGAACAGTTTTACGCTGATTTTAATATTGAAGGGATATTGAAAATTGATTTGTGAAATTATTCACATCTTAATTGTGAGGAAAGGGAGGAGTATGAAAAAAGCTTTTTGTTTTTAATTGTAGTTCGTGATAAGAAAGGGAAATAATGATCTTATGTTTTTCTGCATGAGATAATTTGTGGGTGAGAGGAGGAATCGAATGAGAATATTTCGATTAGTTGCCATGGCGGCGTTCATTACAATTTGTATCTCCCTATTGCTTATGGGTTGCGAGGGTGATACAGGACCCGCGGGCGCCCCGGGAACTCCGGCGGTATCTAACGCTACGTGCTTGAGCGCCGAATGTCATGGGGATGTTTCTTTGAGTAAGGCAATTGTCAATGATCTGGGAGAGGAAGAAATCATCCCGTTATATGTAAATGAGGAGCTCTATGCGGCAAATGTACATGGTGATCAAAACTGTGCAGCCTGCCACTCCGATGTTAATGCGGCCGGGGGAGCCCATGGCAAAGTATTTAAAACGTACGGCAGTTGGGCGCGATTCGGCAGAAAACAGCCGGTTGAAAACATACCGACCAATGAGATTGTGAGGACTCGAAACTATTATACTGCTGCGGCTACCGGTTGTGTTAGTTGCCATTCAGAGAAATCAGGGTTCGCCAATAGCGCTCATGCCACCATCTTCAAACTTAGAGAGGCTGCTGTAGATGCTGAGCTTTCGGGCCTTTGCGGCATAACTGTCGGAGAGGATTATGAGCCTGGCAACTGCAATCGTTGTCATGCGACATGCGCTACTTGTCATTTCAAATCGACCATCACGCGGCTGGACACTACGGGTACGCCGCTGGACTACTGGGATGATCTTCAAGCGAATTATCCCAATGTTCCCGGTTTTGATAGTAAAATGACTGAATTCGAGATGGATTGGACAACGAATGTCGCCTCGCACGAATTTCGTTCGGGCGCGTATTTCGCCAATGACACGGAACATGTATGCGAGGCGTGTCATACCGGTTTCCAGAAACCGGCATCTATGGCCTATTATTGGACCGACGAACAGCATACGTCATGGGACAGTGTAAAAGCCACAAACACCAAAAGACATCCTCAAACTTATGAACAGATCATTTCAGGCGATCCGTCTTTCCAATCAGGCGGCAACAACCTTGTTCATGCCGGATACTCCTGTGCCGATTGCCATGGCGGAGGCGTCGGGAATGTGCACAATTTGGCGGGTCTGAATTATTTATGGTCGGAGGATGGCGATGTCCAGTGTGTTGATTGCCACAATTCCGCAACTTCTCATGCTACTTCATCGGTTGCGTTGCATTTCGATGGCACCGGAACTGAAGTAGCATGCATAGGTTGCCATACGTTTGGCCTGGCGCGCGATTTCGATTCTTCGTCAGGAGGGCATGATGTATTTCTGGATCCCGTCACCAATGAAGTGAGGCCAGTTGTCTATAAGCATGGGATGGGCATAGCGTGGTATTCGCATAACTGGCAAACGCTTGACGCCGGAACGGGAGAGGGCGA
>CAZKYQ010000190.1:0-4212 GCA_964556975.1 uncultured Ignavibacteria bacterium | reverse complement strand
TTTTATCAAC
This sequence comes from uncultured Ignavibacteria bacterium, assembly GCA_964556975.1. GTDB lineage: Bacteria > Zixibacteria > MSB-5A5 > UBA10806 > UBA10806. Next base: position 4,202 of record CAZKYQ010000190.1, on the reverse strand, counting down.
CATTTTTCTAAGCATATTTTCTTCCATATCAAGAAATGCTTGCATTTTATCAGGATCAGTAATACTTATTTTTGCGTCAGTTTCAGTATTTTTTATTTCAACTGCAGCATCAATTAATGCTATTTTTGCATTTGGAATGAAATTTGGCATTCCAGAACTTACTCTTTCTTTATCAACTACTACTCCTATAACATCTCCTGAAAAGCTAATAAAGTCGGGAATGAAGAATATTATTATAATAAGGAAGATCAGAAGAATCGTCCCAATAAGCGATAGCCGGGTAGCTTTTGACTGATAAAACCTGCGTTTCCTCATTGATTTACCTTAATACACATTCCATGAAAGATACGAACGAAATCGAATGATATTCATTTTTTCTATTCTTCCAGAAACCGCTCAATCTTCTCCTTTATCTGACCATATATCTTTTCAAAGAAAATTAGCTTCTCCTCATAGCTGCCTTCGAATGCTACCGGATCTTCGAGGCCCCAATGCAGAACTTCTGTTTTGTCCGGCCATACCGGGCAGGACTCCCGGGCGTTATCACAGACAGTTACAACAATATCCAACTTCATATCGAGGAATTCATTCAGCGGTTTCGAGCGAAGCCCGCCTGTCGCGTGCCCGTGGGCTTTCAATGTTTCGATGGTCAGCGGATTAACCTCGCCGGACGGCTTTGCCCCCGCCGAGAAAGCCTTGTATCGGCCAGCTCCAAGCTCGTTTGTCAGGACTTCGGCCATCACCGACCGCGCCGAATTACCCGTGCAGATAAAAAGGATTGTTTTCATAATGGGAATATAAGAATAAAGAACCTGAAATAACAGATAAAAAACCGCGCATGCCTTACTTCAAGCACATCATCTTTCTTTGTATTGAAATCTCCTCTGTTTTTAAAATATAGAAGTACAGCCCCGACGATAATTCAGACAGGTCAACATCGACGCTATGCTGCCCCGCCGGGACCTCGCCTGAAACCGGTTCTAATACTTTCCTGCCGAGGATATCATAAATAGATATTGTAACGTCTTCATTTCGCGGAACGTCGAACTCGATTGTAGTAGAACTGTTGAATGGGTTGGGGTGGTTTTGGGCCAGAGAATATTCCGTGGGCAGTTCGACGATTCCGTCCTTAATATTTGTTAACGTGCGTGTAATTGTCCAGGCTGATTTGTTGCCTGAGGCATAAACAACCGTATTCGTATCCTCGGTAGCGAAGATCATATCGCCGGAATATATTACCGTATCCAAACCGTTATTGAAAGACTCCCAACTGTCGCCCCCGTTATGCGACTGGTAAACTCCTCTTTTGTATGAACAAACAATAATGTTATTTGAATTCAAGGGGTTTATTAATATTGGACTTATCGAAGTATAATCCGGATCTATGGGGAGATTGTTTATAATAGAGCTCCAGCTTGAACCGAAGTTATAGGATTTGTAAAGCCCGTTTGTTAAATTTGAGACGTATATTATATTTTCATTCATTGGATCGAATTTAAGTCCGACAATGTGGTCTTGATTGCTGCCGGGTATATTCCCTGCGGGGGCCCAGCTATCCCCCTGATTGCTCGATCTGAATACGTTGTTATCAAAATCTCCTACAACCACAAAATCCTGATTCGATAGGGCGACATCTATTTTATTATAATAGGAATTAATTGGTAAGCCGTTTGAACAAAGGTCCCAGCTTTCACCCTCATTATTCGAATAATACAGGCCCTGGCTGGAGGCCAGGAACAATCTCCTGACCCCGCTTGAAACCGAAATGGCGATTTTTCTGTAACTATTATCGGGGGGAAGCCCGTTATTGTAAAATGCCCACGTTTCGCCCGAATCGGTCGATCGATAAAAACCGGCGCTGTCAATTCGAGAAGAGCCGGATGAATGTGCTGTGCATACATAAATTAAATTGGTGAATTCCGGATCAGTCTTAATCCCCCGAACACGGTGGGTTGCCGGAATATCCGGCCCAAAAATCTCCCACGTTTGGCCTACATCTGGAGTACTATAGAGCCAGTTGCTTGTCAAAACAAAGAGCCGGTTCTCGTTTCCATTATCGAAAGCCAAACTATTACAATTTGAGAGATTAATGTTGTCGCTTATTTTTTCCCAGCTATCGCCATTATCGGTGGATTTGAAAATACCATCGTGAATCGTACCCAGATAAAGAATGCCTGTAACGGGATCAATCTTTATTGAATAGGCAACCTCGCTATTAGGGCCCGTGCTTAAGCTTTCCCATGACTCACCTCCGTTCGTACTCCGCAATATCCCGGACTTGTGAGCGCAGATAAAGACCATATTTTGAACTATGGGCGATACCGCGACCGCAAAAACCATTGGCGGGGGCAAGAGATTGCGCGGAGTTATATCAAACCAGGTTGAACCACCATTGGTTGATTTGGAAACTACGCGCCCCGATTGCTCCATAAAATCATTTCTTACGAAATACAGAATGTCGGAATTGAACGGATCGACTGCTACCGCCTCGCCGAAACCGGTACTATCCATATTGTTCTGAATACTGTACCATGATTGGCCCATATCCTCACTCTTCCAAACGCCCATTCCAAAAGGCATTGAGCCGCTGGCAAAATATAGAGTGCTCACGTTTTGAGGATCATACGCAAAGCCATCTATGCCGAGATATTCGCCTGTGTTAAGATCTCCCCACGTCACGCCGCCATCGGTGGATATTCTTCTGGTTGAGGGTCCTCCGGCCAAAATAATATTCGGCTGCGTGGGATGAACAAGCAATGCTCTGATTTCATTTAAGGGATAAGGAGAAAATTCCATCATGCTCCATGATTGACCCGAGTTAGCGCTCTTGTACAATCCGTCAACCGTAGCCGCATATATAGTATCGGGACCAAAAGGATGAATTTCGATATCTCGTATATTAAGATTTGCTATGAGGCCCTCTATATGCTCCCAGCTGTTTCCGCCGTCAGAGGATTTATACATCCCGTTTTCTACCGTACCCAGATATAATTTCTGATTGTCGAAGGGATCTATTTCGATAGTCATTACACGCGCGCCGGGCGGGCCGATATTGGCCCATTCATTTTCCTGGGCGTTTGAATTAAAACAGACAAGAGAAATTATAAAGGTGAAAATTAAAAATCTCATTTTATAATCCTTCTTTTTGAACAGCCCCTTCCGTTTATATTGTCGGAAGGGGCGATATAGAATTAACCCGGATCGGACGCGTAATAATTTACGACACCTTCAATAAGTTCGAAGTGGCCGTCAGTGTTTGGTGTTCTATCCAGGATTAGCTCGTGCGAATCGCTTGGGCCGACATAAAGCGTATTCGTTTCGGTAAGCCTTCCCTCGCTGTATTCAAAATCCATAAAGGTCTCATAAACAATAGTACCGTCAACCTCGATCTTAATTCCGGCGCTATCATTTTCTTTTGCTGTTCTTGTAAATGACATGGTCCATTTCAGCCAATTATTGCACGGGTCGTATGTCCCCGAAAATACCGGCAAGTCTATATCATATGTTGCTTTTTTCTTTACGACACTTTTGCACTGAGCGGATGCCGTATTATTGCTTGCCAGCGGAATAAGCGCTATCAAGGCCAGTATTCCGAATATTACAGCAATTCTTTTCATCTCATCCTCCTTTTAATTGTTTCTTCTAACGAAATTACGATGATATTGCAAAGGTGGCTCCCTCGCTTTTTTCTCTCCGTTAATGGATGGGGGGGGGCGATGTTGTTTTGTTCATAGCTCACGCCCTTTGCGGCTGATTGCCGCTTTTATACCGTTTCGTCAGATCGCCTGATCTGACGATTTTACCACGCCTGAAACTGTCGGATGAGGTCATCCAACAGCACAGAAATAATCAAAGTTGGTCTGTCTTTGTTGCGGGCCCAATATGCCGGATAAAACAGATCTGTCAATACGAAAAAAATACGTAGGGAATGCGTATATAAACATACGCATTTGGGCCCAATATGGCATTTGGGGCAGAAAAACGGTCGAAATTCCCAGAAAATTATAAATAAAGATGAAGTTGTATAAGCAGATATGATATTATTTTAAATACATCATCTTGCCCGTACGGGAGTAACCCTCTATTGTAACACGATAGTAATACACTCCGCTTTTCGGGGCGAGACGTTCGCCTGCAGTCGGCCATGCGTACCGAGGGTTGCCTGCTGGGACGAGCTCAACTCCTCTTTAACAAATCAATGC
>CAZKYQ010000189.1:0-4222 GCA_964556975.1 uncultured Ignavibacteria bacterium | reverse complement strand
TTCATGCTTATTCATCTTCGACGAAAAAGCATGCCACCCATCTGCGGAATTATCAATCCAAACTTTGATGAAGCTTCTTGATAAGTTTTTTAATTTTCAAAAATCTATCATCTCTTGTATCATCATAATCAAACCAATTTCTATCGTTTCTACCCTCGAAATTAAATTGGACCACATCGATATCAAAAATAAACATAATGAAATCATCAATTAAAGTTTCTAATAGAGGTAAGTAAACATCGAGATTGTAAAATGATTTAATTTGGACATTACGATTTACATCTCCTTTACTTTCAAGTTCAATTCGTACATATTTATCAAGAACATTTTGTCTTGATTGCAGTATGTTCCTTGGGTGTCTAAGAATTCTAGGATCACCGTGAATATAAGCGGATAATGTGTTATAAAGAAATTTGTGTCTTAAATTGAATTCTTTTTCTCTTGTGCTGTTCTTGCTTATTTTTTTATGAATTTCTTTTGCCATAGCGTTAAAAGTACATTTCGTCCAGCATCTATCTTTATGTTGATGTTTGGTGTATTCATTATATATTTCTTTATACTTATCATCAGAGTTTGCCATATTCCTCAGATCACTTTCGGAATACTCTCTTTTTAATAATTCTAATCCACTTATCCCTGCGCCATGCTTGAATAGATGTCTGCCGCTTCTCTGAGTCCAATAGTATGAATCAATATTCTTCTTTATAAAATACCTTTCAATGCGATCTTCGGGGCAGTCAATAAGAAATCTTAGATAGTAATTATATTCATATATTATTCTCATCATGGCTATAGCAGGTATTAAACAATCATCTTTAAATAACCCATATACTGTATAAATATGTTCTATTATGTTGTTTGTAAAATCTAAGATTGCTTCATTTCTTTTATCGGGTGGATCTACGTCAAAAAAGCAGTAAAGGCAATTTATTACTTCCTGAGACTCCGCAAAAATACTTAGAGATTTATCTATTAACTCTTCAATATCCTTTATGATTAAAATGGGATTTTTGGCGCTCATTTACTTCTCCCGCCCCTCTTTCATCCTCTCAAGCCACCAGTCAAGTTTCTCTTTGATTTTGGCTTCGAGACCTCTATCGGTAGGGAAATAAAACCGTGAGCCGATTAGCTCGTCAGGCAAACATTCCATATAGGCGAATGCGTCATCGTGGTCGTGGGCGTACTTGTAACCATCGCCGTAACCCCATTGCTTCATATATGTCGTCGGGGCGTTGCGGATCTGCTTGGGTACGGGATGAGCAGGGTTGTCTTTGATGGTATCCTGCGTTTTCTTCATGGCCATATAAGCCGAGTTCGATTTAGGAGCGAGGGCCAGATATATAACCGCCTGCACAATGGCCAACTCACCCTCCGGCGAACCGAGAAACAGGTATGTGTCTTTTGCCGCAAGGGCAAGCTGTACCGCCCTCGGATCGGCAAGCCCGACATCCTCCACGGCGAAACGAATAACTCTTCGTACGACATATCGCGGATCTTCGCCCGCCTCCAGCATGCGCATAAGCCAATACAATGAAGCGTCAACATCGGAGGCCCGCATAGATTTATGCAAAGCCGAAATCAGATTGAAATGCTGTTCGCCCGATTTATCGTAAAGCAATGTCTTTCGCTGGCTGGCGTCTGTTACAAGCTTGATATTTATTTCCTTATCGCCCGCCTCGGATACTGTCTCGGCGCAGAATTCGAGTAAATTTAAACAACGCCGCGCGTCGCCGCCGGAAAGTTGTATTATCTGGTTGACGGCATCATCAGAAATCAAAAGCCCCATTTCACCCAGCCCGCGCTCGGAATCATTTAAAGCGTTCGTTATAATTGTTTTCAGGCTGTCAGGCAACAACGGCTCCAGTGCGTAAACCCGGCATCTCGAAAGAAGCGCGCCAATGACCTCGAATGACGGATTTTCCGTGGTCGCCCCTATCAGCTTTATCATGCCGTTTTCCACATGCGGCAGGAAGGCGTCCTGCTGTGCTTTGTTAAATCGATGGATTTCATCGATGAATAGAATTAGGCCATCCTGGCCGTACGATTTCGCTTCGGCTATTACATTTCTAATTTCTTTTATGCCCGACGTTACCGCTGAAAAGGGCACAAACCGCGCTTCGGATTTGCCCGCGATGATTTTGGCGATTGTGGTTTTCCCCGTGCCGGGCGGCCCCCAGAGAATTATCGATCCTGCGCGGTCTTCCTCAATGGCTTTTCTAAGGGGAGATTTGGCGCCAAGAATTTTCTCCTGGCCGACAAACCCGTCCAATGTGGACGGCCTCATCCTGTCTGCTAATGGAACTTTCGTTTCACCTTGAAATAGGCCCATGCTCTAAGATAGCCGGATTGGTTTCAGCTGTCAACATGCTTCCGTTCACTGATGTAACCGGATTTCTATCTTAAACAAGATCGCTATTTCCGAAAATATGATACGCCGATAGCTATTCAGTATGAATAACGCAACTATGAAAAACACGCTTGAAATAGGCCTTTTCCCTTATAAAAAGCGGATTTATTTGAAAATCGCCTTAATATTATTTGTGGTTTTCGGGCTTTTTTCAAACTCTATTTCAATCGCGGGAATACCCACACAATCGATAATGACCGCCGGGGCTTATAATGATGTCGTTCTGAATAACGGTCTTTATGTTACCGCCAACCGCTGGGGATTAGAGGTTTTTAAGATCGAGGAAGGAACGGAATTAATTTCCATCGCCAGCGCGTTTACGAGGGGCAGGGCGGAGTTTGTCGACGCCCAAAACGATCTGATCGCGGTAAGCAATCTTGACGGTTTCATAGAACTGTTTGAAATTAATGGTACGAATTTAAGACAAGTGGGATCTGTCAACCCCGGTTTTCATCCTGTCGCGGTTAAAATATTAGATGATTATCTTTACGTAGGGGGATTGGAGACAGCGCTTACAGTTTTCGATATTTCAAATCCGCGTTTTCCGTTAGAAACGCATTCGATTAATTTTGAGGGATATCCACATCAGTTTGTCGCGCGCAACGATACGCTGTTTATTGCCGCGTATCACGGCGGAGTTGTGCTTCTGGATATATCGGAGCCGTCAAACCCGACAATGCTTGCGCAATATCCGATATCCGATTTTGTTTATGGCATTGAATTGGATGGACCCCTGATTTATACGTGCGCCCACGGCGCCGGGCTTTATGTGCTTGATTTGAACGATCGGAATGTTCCCCCGATAATCGGCCATAACGGCGCATTCAATTCCGCTCGCAAAGCGGTGCTAACGGATGAGGGCCTGCTGGTTCTTGACGGGTTTGGCGCGCTATCTATGGTTGATGTATCAAATCCCACAACGCCGGAAACAGTATGGGGAAGCTCGCTTGATTTCAATTGCTACAATTTCATACTCGAAGACGATCTTGTTACAATAGCCAATGGGAATAATGGTTTGAAACTGTATAAAATTGATCTGAAAGAAAGTATTCAGCTCTTAGATGAATATAAGACTAATTCAATTTGCAGATCGGTTTCAGTTGATAATAGCCATGTTTACGCCGGTGGCGGAGTTGGCGGCCTTTTAGTTTTTGATCACGGCCTAAACAGGATTGCAGACTACTCGGCGAGCGAAAACTGCCTCGAAGTTAAAATCGCGAATGGATGCGCATTCATGTCCAATGCCGAATTCGGCCTGTCAATCGTCGATATTTCTAATCCAACTGATTTAAAACCCATATCAACACTGGAATCAACGGGCTGGGCTAAATCTTCCGCATACGAGGGGGAAATGCTCTATTTAGCCAATTGGCAAGGGATAGTATCAATTGATCTGAACGATATGCAAAATCCGTTGGAAATTGGCTTTCTCGATACCGATTTTGGGTCGTCAAAAATCGAAATCAGAAACGATACTTTGTTTGTAGCCGGATCAGGCGGGTTGGAGCTTTACGATGTCTCCAATCCATCTGTTATAACGCTTCTGGAAAACTATCGGACTGACTATCCTGCTGTCGGGCTCGAATTGCAGGACAACATTGTTTTTCTGGCGTCAGGGCTTGGAGGAGTTGATATCCTCTCAATCGAGGGAAATATTGAACTGGTTTCGAGCATAGACGCACTTGAATACGCAAACGCCGCTAAATATATAGACGGCGTACTGTTTATTGCCGAAAACTATTCCGGAGTATCCGAATGGGACCTTTCGACAATGGAAACCCCTGTTTATATAAGAAGCCTTAAATCGCCAGGCAA
>CAZKYQ010000188.1:1275-4253 GCA_964556975.1 uncultured Ignavibacteria bacterium | reverse complement strand
AATTCGTTAATTAAATCGGGGTTAATCTTGCTCAAATCGTCCTCCTGCGTAAATGTTTGCTATTTTACCATCAGCTTTCACATTCGTAAATCCATTTACACAAAAATTCTTATAGGCTCTACAAACCATGCGAGTCCTTGTCATTGATTCTGTAAATCCTAACCCGAATTAAAAAAGGCCATATAGATAATTTTAATTCTACTTATTAAAAAAGCATGTAATTTTTTATCACATGCTTTTTTGTATTCAATTTTCCACCAAATCAAAACATCTGATAATCTACTTGGCCGCCGAGGGTTTGGGTATGGCTTTCCAGATTCTTGCCGCGAGCAGAAATCCTATCACTGTAAATGGAATCAAAAAGATCGGCCAATAGCCCCAGTTGGCGGTGGTTATATATCCAAGGAATATCGATTGGAATCCTGTGCCAAGATAAACAAATCCGTCTATAAGGCCAACCGCCGTGGCCGCGGCCCGCTTGCCACCAAAATCCATAGTAGAGGTCCCCGACAGCATTCCGTGCGTACCGATAACACAGAAGGACATCGCTAAAACCGAAATGGCCAGCCATATTTGATTGCCCTTGACTACGAAGACCATCAAGAGCGTAGCGAAAAACATAAGGCCATACAGCAAGCCCGCGACAGGTCCACGTCTCGATTTGAATATCTTATCCGAGGCGATTCCCGCGGTCATTCCGCCGAATATGCCCGCAAGCATAAGGAGCATGCCCCAATGCTGCCTCATAAACGCGCCGCTCCCGAGGTGCATAAAATCTTTGAGATAAATCGGATACCAATGCATTACTCCGTTTCTTAGTACGCCGGTACAAAACTCAATTAAGGCGATGGTCAAAATAATTTTATTGGTAAGGATTTTCTTCAGGATTTCTTTCAGATTGAACGGCTTATCATCTTCACCCGCGGAGGCATCGGCTGTAAAGAAATCCTTATATCCCGCCTCGCCCGGAGTATCTTTGAGAACCCAAAAATCAATAATTGCAAAAAGAAGAAGGATTCCCGCTGGTATAAAAAAGACCCACCAGGTTTGATCGACTGCGCTTCCGGCGATTCCCAGAGCCGAACGCAGAGTTTCTTGAAAGAAGCTCAATTGGCTGTTGATAACCGCTTTGGTCGCGTTAACTATGGCAAACCCCCAGTCGAATGCGAAATATATCCCCAATGATATAAGGATTCCGAATATCCCGCCGAAAACGCCCCGTTCACGCACATGGAACCAGGCGGCATTGACTTTTACAATAGAAACGGCCCCAAAACTTTGAAAATACATATTCAGTGAATAAAGAACAGCTAACATTAATGTCAGATTCAGCGCCCATTCTTTGACAAGGATGCCATAAACAAGCGCGCCCATTAGAATGTTCGCAAACGCCGCCCCAACAGCGCCAATTAAGATGGCCTTTTTCCCGCCAATTCTATCGGTTAGAGGTCCATTTAATAAAAAAGAAATGGCATACGTTATTGTGCCCGCGGCGAATATGATTCCAAAATCTTCTTTGGTCATCAAATCTCCAAGGGCATTTTTGGCAACAGTCAGATTATAGCGCCCCATATAAAGGAAAGCGTATGTTAATCCGAGCGGAATCCAATTGAAAGCTCTTCTGGTTTTAAACGCCGTAGTGTGGTCAACTTCAGGGTTTTTCTTGTATATATCCATCAGGACATAGACAACGACCATGATAAAAGGAACAATTGAGATTAGTTGGAATAAAAACTCCATGAACGCCTCCGAAAGTTTTTATATTTCTTTTTCTGATAATTCATAATATTTAAAATCAACCCAAATCCTCCGACATTGAGTTGATGCCGCCCTTATCATTCGGGTCTCAATAATAAATAATAAAGGATTCTTAGGCAAGAGGAATCGTTTCAATCGCGAATTGATAGATTAGATTACCGAATCCAATTATTGGCCGTTAATTCTACCCTCTACTTTGGAGGTGATATCTCCTTTTTCGTTGATTGCCTCTATAATAAGATCCGAGAATAGAATACTTCCCTCCGTTTTTCCGGGAGCCATCTTGAAATAACGTTCATGGTTGCCAATGACATAATCTATTGAGGCGATAACATAAGTTTTTTCTGGCCTTAGCTTTTTCGAACCGACGACAATATCATGAACTTTAACCTTGCCGCCCGTTTTTTTCCATGAATATTTCATGCCGGAAACCTGCAGTATGCCATGCGTTTCGTTTGCCTGCGCTTCCGCGTTTTCCATGATAATATTCATTAATTCTTTGCCTGTACATTTGAATGTTTGTACGTAATTTTGGAAAGGCAGCATTTCCGCGATATCTTTTAAAGTAATAGGGCCTTTAAACATTCTCTTGCGTATCCCGCCGGAATTAATAAAGGCGATATCCGCGCCGGTTTTCCTTCTTATCGCATCCGTCAGATAATTTCCAACATTTGACTCCGCCCTGTATTCGGGGGTCCAATCTACTTTTAATTCGCCAATAATCTTTCCATACTCTTTTTCGATTATTGCCTGCATGCTGTCCACAAAGCCGGCGAGCTTTGGACTTGGCGTAATGCTGTCGACCAATGTCGCGATCAGCGATCCGGAAAAATCCTGGATCGTATCTCCGGCTACCGTAATATCGATTTTCCCTAATTCACGAGCATAGGAGCCTGCCTGGGCAATTATTATTCCGTTTACTTTCTCCGGATTCTCTATTCTCTTATGAGTGTGTCCGCCGATAATAATATCCACGCCGCTAATCTGTTTCGCCAAATCAACATCGCTTTCATAGCCCAAATGGGACAGCACAATAATCAAATCTGTTTTAGGGTCTATTTCATCTACAAGTTCAGATACGGTTTTTACCGGATCAAGTGAGTCAAAACCGTCTAAATTACTGGCCGTGGCCATTCCCAACATCTGGTGATAAGTAACGCCGATAACGCCAACCCTGCAGCCGTCAACGCTATAAATATGATATTTATTTTTCAGAAAAC
>CAZKYQ010000188.1:0-1175 GCA_964556975.1 uncultured Ignavibacteria bacterium | reverse complement strand
ACGCCAACCCTGCAGCCGTCAACGCTATAAATATGATATTTATTTTTCAGAAAACTCTGGCCGGCTTCATTGGCGAGATTAGCGCAAACGACCGGGAATTCAGCCATTTTGACAAGCGCGCGGACATTATCAGCAGGTTTGTCGAACTCGTGATTCCCGATAACCATTCCATCGTAGCCGATTTCATTCATCATGGCGATAAGCGTCCCGCCTTCGGCGCCATTATATTCTATATCGCATATAGGATTGCCGGTCATCAGGTCGCCAGCGTCAAAAAGCAGGCTCGGAGCTGATGAGTTTCGTTCTTTTTGAATATAATAATCCAGCGCTACAAAACCGCCGACAAGGGGCTTATCATCCAGCCAAAAGGCCGGCTCGGGCGTAAAATGGCCGTGCATATCATTCGTATGCAGTAGTGTTAGCTGGTATGTGTCTTTCCTGGCGCAATTAGCTGACAGGATTAAAACAGAGAATAATAAGCAACCTAAAACTATTCGAGTGAATCTAAAACCGGCTATTTTTTCAAACATTTTCGTTCCTTTCTATTATTTGAAATTCAAGATGGCAATATAGGTTATTATATAGGTTTTGTCTAAAACAATAATTCGGATAATATATATTGATAGCCTCAGGGGTCGATCTTAGATCAGCAGGAATGGGCGAATATCATTCGCCCCTACGTCCCTGATATATTAATAATTATTTTAGCAGAATCGTTTTGATGTTCCTCGAAAAACCATCGGGTGAAGAAATTCTTATAAAATACAGGCCGCTCGGTTGAGTGTCCATTTCAAGATTATATTTATGAAATCCCACATGTTGCTCAAGAAATGTATTTGATATTATTTTCCGGCCTAGAATGTCATAAACCTCCAAACTAATATCCGACCCCTTAAATATTTGATAACTAATTGTAGTTGAGTTGTTGAATGGATTGGGATATAGAGCGGATATGCCGAAACCTTTAGGAACTATAGGATTTTCCTGTATTGAAGTTGTATTTAGTTCACCCTTTTTGAAATATATTTCATAGTTAAATAACCAGCTATCTCGGTCATCCATCCAGAAAAGATAGATGTTATTGTTGTCAAATAGAACCTCCGGCCCATAAATATTGTGTTCAGGACCATTATTCGTAATCTCGTACTTATCCGACCATGTATTACCGAAATCGT
>CAZKYQ010000187.1:3021-4260 GCA_964556975.1 uncultured Ignavibacteria bacterium | reverse complement strand
ATACTTGATATTTCATTATTATAGTCATAAGCACGCTTTCCTCTCCTTAGATAAACTACTTTCTCGACTCGATTATTATTATCATACTCAACTGCAAAGCAGTTAATATTTTTATAATCCTTCGGATCAATCGGGTAGGTAAACGCCAAGTCGTGGATTTTTGACATATTTAAGTGACGGTAGTATTTTACTTCGCCCTTTTCCTTGTGGAAAAGCAGAGTCGATGAACAGGCGAAGGCCACCAACAATATGCAAATGCCGAATTTTTTCATCTCAAACCCCCAATCCGAAAATCAAATCCCTCAAATTACTTTTACCCAGGAGCAGGTATAATATTCAAGTATTAATTTACTATAATGGAAGCTGGGGCGGAAGTCAAACTTTTCTCGTTGTTGGCGGGCGCCACCGTCTGCCAACCTGCAATGTTCCTACCTATCAAAATAAATCTTTAAAATAAATATCGTTTTCAATGCCATAATTCTCCGAATGGGGATTTTCTCTATCAAATTCCCACTTTACCGGGTTATTCAAAATATGCTCTCGAATAGCATTCAATTCTTTATCGTTTCGGATTACACGATCATAATAATTGCGCCGCCATTTGAAATCCGGGTAACCACTTTTATGAATAATTCTTGACGCTTTCGCCTTAAAACGCCTGACGATCTTACCTAATATCTGATTTGGATTTTTCATTAAAATCCAATTTGTAGGGGTTTGATTAATCAAACCCTACGACAACTCTCCTTGCGTTCCGCGACAATTACTATTCCGTGAATATGATTTGGCATAATCACAAAATGATCTACTTCAATACCGATATAATATTCTGGAATCTCTAACCATGATTTCTCGACAGTCTTCCCCATTGGCGATAAAATCACCTCGCCATTTTGAATTTTGCCAAAAAAATTAAAACGGTCATAGGTGCATATTGTAATGAAGTAAGCTCCCTGCTGCGAGTAATCAAAATCTGTCAAGCGACCAGAACGACGTCTACGCATTGAGTACTTACCTTTGATTCTTGGTTTATTGATACCCCCCCGAAATCCCTGCTACTCGTCCGCCCAATCCGGTTTGCGTTTTTCCATGAATGCCGCCAAACCTTCGTGTGCGTCTTTGGTCGACATCATGTCCTTAAGGTAGAGGTTTTCGGAATCGGCCAAGGCGCAGGTGAACGGCCTGTCTATGCTCGTCCGTATAGCCTTCTTGGTCAAACGCAGTATCGCGCCTGAGTTC
>CAZKYQ010000187.1:0-2921 GCA_964556975.1 uncultured Ignavibacteria bacterium | reverse complement strand
CGGTCCAAAATAAGAAACATTCTATGAAACGTCTTGATCATCTTCTCGACAAGAGCGTCAGTATGCTCTGATACATCAACCCCCGCCGAGAACGCTTTACCATCGGCTTTGATAACCAGCGCTCTAAGGTTCTTGCCGTCGTCAAGCAATTCCAACGCCCTGTTGATCTCCTCCATCATCTTGATATTGAGAATATTCAAATCCTCGCGCCGGAGCGTGATATAGGCGACCTTGCCCTTCTCCTCAAATGATATATGTTTGTAATCCGCCATCCTACGACTCCCTTTTAATCATCATTGCCATTGATACGCCGCCGCCGCCGCAAATCGACGCCAGACCGGTCTCGCCATTATGAGTTTTGAGAGCGTGATACAATGTAACAAGTATCCTCGCGCCGGAGATGCCGGTCGGATGTCCCAGCGCTATGGCGCCGCCGTGAACGTTGAGCTTGTCCCGGTTCCAGCCGAGGACTTTTTCGTTTGATAGTATCTGCACCGCAAATGCCTCGTTGACCTCTATCAGGTCGGGATCGTTGATACTCATTCCGACTTTTTCCAGCACCGCAGGAATAGCCACGCCTGGGCCTTCGCCCATTGTCGCCGGTCCCACGGCGATAGCCGAATACTCCATCAATGAAAACAATGGTTTCGCCCCCATAGCTTTTGCTTTTTCTCTGCTGGTTAGGACCAATCCGCAGGCGCCATCGGACATACCACAGGCATTACCCGCTGTTACCGAGCCGTCCTTGCGAAATACCGGCCTCAGCTTAGCTAATTTTTCAATAGTTGAACCGCGCCTTATCGTCTCATCTTGAGCAAATGTAATCGTCTCTTTTCTTGATACAACCTCGATAGGGGTTATCTCCTCATCAAACCAACCCTCGTCCTGCGCCTTGGCCGCTTTCTGATGCGACGAGTACGCGAACTCGTCTTGCGCCTCGCGGGTGATACCGTATTTATCCACCAGGTTTTCGGCGGTCTGTCCCATACCCTGCCCAACCAACGGATCAATCGAATCGGACCAGCCGTCCTGAAGAGTTTTATCGCCCATTTTGAATCCCTGCCAGCGAGCGTTCTTGAGCAAATACGGTATAGTTGACATGGAATCGAAACCGCCGATAAGCACCGTATCCGAATCGCCCAGTCTTATTGACTGACTGGCAAGCTGAGCCGCTTTCATCCCCGAAGGACAAGCCATGTTGATCGTCTGGGTCGGTACCGATTCCGGCAGGCCTCCCCGTACCGCCGCGGTCCTTGATGGGTTAGGGCCGTTGCCAGCCTGACGGCAGTTGCCCAGTATCGCCTCATCGATATCCTCCGGTTTTAATCCCGATCGTTTGATCGCCTCCCGCACCGCTACCGCGCCGATATCGTACGCCGCCATGTCTTTGAGCGTTCCTCCGAAATTCCCCATCGGCGTCCGGCATGCCGATATACAGACTACATCATTTAGTTTCATTGGTATTTCCTTTGATTTATCTGATTATTTGTTTTCTCTTTGTAGGTCGATAGCTTGTCTATCGACACCAAGTTCGCGGCCAGTAAGCTGGTCCCCTACATTCACGCTATCTCTGCTGTAGGTCCGTAGCTTGCTGCCGACATCCTGACCATTTACAAACATAAGCCAGAATACGGAAAATCCTCCCAATTATCAACCAATCCTTTTCTAACGGGATTATTCAAAACATACATGATTGTTTTGTTTAGCCCATCTTCTTTTCTAATAAAATGATCGTAAAACCTGTTTTGATAAATCCGTCCTTCAAACCCAAATTGTCGGCTTTTTATGACAGAAGTACTTTTTAATTTCCTGATGAAATCAATGATGGACTTATTACCTTGAACAGAAATTACCAGATGAATATGATCTGGCATAAAACAATAGGCGTATAGCTTTATTTTCTCTTTTTCTGCAAGATTATATAGCAATTCCATGCATATTTTAACAAATTGCTTATTTCTAAATACACTCAATTTATCTTTTGTACATATAGTAATTGAGCACGGCCTGTTTTTCTGTGAATAAATATCTTCAGGTAATCTAATTTTCTTCATATCTCTTTGTAGGTCGGGAGCTTGCTCCCGACTCCAGGTTCGCGGCCAGCAAGCTGGCCGCCTACATTATCAGCGTATGGACCTAATTTTGACAAGAATATCATCATCGCTTTTAATTATGTACTTCTTCTTATCGTTATAAACGCTATCAATAATTGAACCTTCAAAATCCCATCGGCCGTTTTTCCCTTTGGAACCTAAAACAACGAATTTTCCAAAAGTCATATATATATATTCCTTCCCATATTGATCATATACATACACACTGTCGAGATTAAGCTCATTAAGATCATGCGGGTAATGTCCCTTGGATTCGTACGATAATCCATTAAACGTCGCTTTACTTCAACGAAATTCGCGACGTCTACCAACTGCCGCGGATTTAAGTCAACGTTTCTCAAGCGTTTTGTTTCATCGTTATTAATTTTTGGTGTAGGCGGCAGACCAAACAAATTAGTTAACATTGCCTCATTAAATGGGAAATCCCCTGTATGTCCAAGATGGACCCAGCTTTCTCTTTCCCCGACATCTCTAACGCCGATAATTTTTCCTCTGTATTTCGGAACTGAAACTTGAATTACTTTATCACCCTTTTGCGGTACCAATGAAATCCAATGAAATAAATATTTATCTTCGTTTTCAAAAACAAGCTCGGGGCCAGAAAAAAGCTCTTGATTAATATCCATTGCCTGTAATTGATTTACAAATTCACTTATTGCTTTTTCTCTTGCCGATTCCAAAGAACGTGAACAGCTACATATTGCTAATAATAGCATGCCGATTAATAGCTTTTTCATATCACTTACCTTTGTAGGTCGGGAGCTTGCTCCCGACACGTGATTGCGGCCAGCAAGCTAGCCGCCTACA
>CAZKYQ010000186.1:0-4304 GCA_964556975.1 uncultured Ignavibacteria bacterium | reverse complement strand
ATAATAACTCACTAATTATTGGATTCAAAAAGCCGTCTTATAGATTGTCGAGGTGCCCGCGGGTTAGAGGCAGCGTGGATATGCGGTTCGAAGCAATAGCCGCCGGTTTACAAAATTCAACTATCATTACTTTGGGCTATGATTTTAGGGGTTCAAATTCTCATTATAAATTTAGAAGCTCGTTTTATTTAGAGCGTGTTTCTTTGAATGTGCATATCCCTTTTGGTGAGAAATAAGCTCCACAATAAAACAATAATAAGCCATATCTTTTCATATTATGATCTACTATTTTTTATATGGCACTTCTCTGCTTTTCCCAAACGGAGCGAAACACAACGCGTTGTGATTTAAGGTCTTAAACAAGAAAAAAAACGATATAAAAGGTTGAATCATTCAATATTATTTGCTATAATGATATCTTAACAAAAATTGGAAGGAGCAGTTCTTAGATGCCATTTGAGTCTGAAAAAGTACTTACAAGATATATTGAAGAGGAAATGAAATCCTCATATATTGACTATTCGATGTCCGTCATTACCAACCGCGCGCTACCCGACGTTCGGGACGGATTAAAACCATCAAACAGGCGGATTCTCGTCGCCATGAACGATTTGAATCTGGCTCCCGGAAAACATTATCGAAAATGCGCGAAAATTGCCGGCGATACTTCGGGTAATTATCACCCCCATGGCGAGCAAGTCGTGTATCCGACATTAGTGCGAATGGCCCAGAATTTCAACATGAGATATATGCTTGTTGACGGGCAGGGGAATTTCGGTTCAATTGACGGTGATTCGGCTGCTGCTATGAGATATACGGAAGCCAGGCTTAGCCATGTTGCCATGGAAATGCTTTCCGATCTGGATAAAGATACGGTTGATCATATGCCGAATTATGATGAAACACGAGAGGAGCCGAAAGTTCTCCCATCAAGGTTTCCAAATCTTCTATGCAACGGTTCTTCCGGAATTGCCGTAGGGATGGCGACAAATATTCCGCCCCATAATTTATCCGAGACGATTGATGCTTTATGCGCGCTTATTGACAAGCCCGAAATGGAAATCGCGGAGTTGTTTACATATATCACCGGTCCGGATTTTCCAACGGGCGGTATTATATTAGGGGCTTCCGGCATGAAAGCGGGCTATCTTACCGGCAGGGGCAAGTTTCAGCTAAGAGCGAAGGCCAATATCGAAACTCATCAGAATGGGAGAGAATCAATTATTGTCAGCGAGATCCCTTTCCAAGTCAACAAGTCTAATCTATTGGAGAAAATCGCTGATCTCATACGGAACAAGAAAATTGTGGGCGTATCCGATCTTAGAGACGAGTCCGACCGCGACGGAATGAGAATAGTACTCGAAATGAAAAAAGATATACAGGCTGATATAATCTTAAACCAGCTTTTCAAAATGACACAAATGCAGACGACATTCGGAATGAATATGCTGGCATTGGTTGACGGACAGCCCCGCATATTGCATTTGAAGGACCTGCTTCAGTATTTCATCAACCACAGGCATCAGGTAGTTGTTCGGCGAACGGAATTCGAGCTGGCGGAGGCGGAACGCCGCGCGCATATACTGGAGGGGTATAAAATCGCGCTCGATAATATAGACGCGGTTATTGAGCTGATAAAGAAATCGAAAGACCCCGCCTCGGCCAAAGAAGGCCTTATTAAGACATTTAAGCTTTCCGTCATTCAGGCGCAGGCGATTCTCGAAATGAGGCTTCAACGACTGACGGGTCTTGAAAGAGATAAGATAATTGAAGAATACAAAAAGATTAAAAAACTTATTAAGGAACTAAATGAAATTCTTGGTTCGCAAAAGCTCCGGATGGAAATTCTAAAAACGGAATTTGTAGAATTAAAAGATAAGTATGGGGACGACCGCCGTACTTTGGTTCTCGATGAGGAAATAAACGAAGATTTTACCGTTGAAGACCTCATCGCCGAAGAAGACATGATTGTAACTATATCGCACGCCGGCTATATAAAACGCCTTTCAACTTCGGCGTACCGAAAGCAAACGCGCGGTACTCGCGGTATTCGGGGCATGGAGACCAAAGAGGAAGATTTTGTTGAGCATATGTTTGTAGCCTCGACCCATCAATATATTCTGTTTTTTACGAGCAAAGGGAGATGCCATTGGCTGAAAGTCCATAAAATTCCTCAAGGGGGACGGCTCGCCAAAGGAAAAGCGGTCGTAAACCTGATTGGAATTAACAAAAATGATTCAGTCTCAGCTTTTGTTCCGGTGCGTGATTTCAATGATGACGGTTATATATTCCTTGTAACCCGCAAGGGCCAGATTAAGAAAACTAACCTTAACGCTTTTTCCAATCCGCGGCGCGATGGAATCATCGCCATGAATATTCCCGAAGGCGACGAGTTAATCGAAGCGGGGTTGACCAATGGTAATTGCGACATCATTCTCGCGACTCGCAAAGGACAAGCGGTGAGATTTCATGAGGAAAAAGTTCGCGCCATGGGTAGGACAGCTTATGGCGTGCGCGGCGTAAACCTCGCAAGTGAAGATTATGTTGTTGCTGCTGTGGTCGTTAAACGCGAGTCGACTCTGTTGACGGTTACAGAAAACGGCTTTGGTAAAAGATCAAATATCGCCGATTACCGTGTTACGAACCGGGGCGGCAAAGGAGTCATTAATATCAGGGCCTCCGAGAGAAACGGGGAAGTTGTTGCCGTAAAAGAAGTTGTAGACGACGACGAGCTTTTGATTATTACCCAAAAGGGCATCGTAAATCGTTTTGGGATTAATTCGGTAAGGTCCATAAGCAGGGCAACCCAAGGCGTTAAGATTATGAAACTTGATGAGGGCGACAAAGTTATTGATGTAGCCAAAGTGCCCAAAAACGGCGAAAAACTTTCTGAGTAGAAATTCATTAGGCCCCCGTGAAATGCGGGGGCACTTTTACTTTCATTTCGTTAATTTGTGAAGTTAGCCCAATTTGATTAGGCAATAGAATATTTTGATTCGCTTATTGTGGAATAATTGTATTGTCAAGGCGTATAAATGCTGGCTAAAACATGAAAGATAATTTCGAATTAGATGTTTCTTTAAAAAAATCCGAGGTGGCGAAATACAATCTTTACCACATTAGATGGCTGATCATATTGGACATAATCGGGTTCGGAATATTCTTTTATATCGTATATTTTTCATTTTCCCACCCGGAGCCCGAAACAAGAGAACTTTTGGGTACGATTTCGATTTGGGGGGTGATTGCTTTGTCGATAGGGTTGTCGCAACCGATGATAATTCTTGTGCAAATATATATTTTCAAGGCGGATCCGGTGAAAAAGCTGATGGCCTTAAGATCATATAAATTTTCCGAAATCGGCATCCAAATTAGCTCCGCGGGCAAAAAGGCCCAAAAGGGCTGGTCTGAGATTACAGACGTAATTTATATTGGAAGCTTGCTTCTTCTATTTACGTCCTCCAAGTTGGCCTATGTCATACCTCGAAGATGTTTCGAATCAAGGAAGGATTGGGATGAATTTCGGAGGTTTCTTCTGGCGCGGGCAAAAAAATAAACCCCGCCAAAGGCGGGGTTTATAGAATAAAATCAGATTGTTTTATTTGACAAGGTTATAGTTCAGCCCGCCGTATACACCTAAATAGTCAGGATCGACTACGGTGTATCTGGCTTCCACAAACGCGCTGACGATGGGCGTGAACGGAACCCTGAAACCGCCAAACACATGAGCGCCAACCTTGTTGTCGGTAACCGATGCCGCCATGTTTAAAATCGTGACTTCGGACTTAAGAATATGCATACCCGCGCCAGCGCCTAAGTAAGGGAAAAATTTATTAGGTACGGCAACGAATTCATATTTGCCGGATAAGCCAAAGTTAATGTCGGAGAGTTGCATTTCCCAAGTAGAGCCTAAAGCAGTTTCATTCCAGCCTTTGCTCCAGTAATTTCCCTCAAGATTTAAACTAAGGTTTGGAACCGGAGTGCTGAAACCGACTTCGGCGCCGAAACCGATTGTATTGTCAATATCCTTGGGGGAGACATAACCGGCGCGTATGCCGCCATTGGTGAAATCCATTCCCGCCCAAGCGCTCATGGCGAGAATAAGTACGATGACCGTGGTTAGATAAATAGATCTGCTCATATTGAGCCTCCTTCAATAAGTTTTTGTCAATATTTGTTATCGACAGTTATAGGATATATTTTAATAAAAAAAACCGCCCCAAAGGGCGGCTTTAGAATTTTAGATATTTTGAAGGCTTAGAAAGTATATTTCAGTCCTAAGCAGCCATTATTTAAGGCTTTAT
>CAZKYQ010000185.1:2455-4395 GCA_964556975.1 uncultured Ignavibacteria bacterium | reverse complement strand
TTTTGTCACAGTGCTATTTGTTAATTTTGCGACTCCTATTTTCTTATAATTATCTTAAATAATTCAAATGTCAATTTTTTTCAAACCAACCCACTCCCCCCTTTTCCCATATTGACAAAAAGATTATTTTGATTATATTTAGTGTCTAATTCGAAACCATCCGAAAATATGGAGAATTACGTTTTCATGGAAAAGATTTTTTTAGCGGGAATTATTCAGGGTTCGAGCAACGATAACTCGATTCATTCTCAGGATTACAGGAAGCTGATAACCTCGGCCATTGGCGAAACGTTTCCCGGAGCTTCGGTGTTTGATCCTTTCGAGGGCCATGAAAACTCAATTGATTATGATGACGAGCAAGGCAAAAGGACATTCTTTACGGCCTTAGAGGAGATAAAAAAATGCGACCTTATGATCGCCTATCTTCCTCATGCGTCCCTTGGAACCGCTATCGAAATTTGGGAATGCTATAAACTGGGAATACCGATCTGGATTATTACGGGCATGAAAACTAACTGGGTGGTTCGTTTCTGCTCGGATAAGGTTTTTAATGACATCGATTCATTCGCTGAGTATTTGCGAAACGCCAGGCAAACAGCGCTTAAGGAGAAATAAAATGCCGACTTATGAATATAAATGTTCAAATTGCCAGAAATCATTCGAGGAATTCCAGCAGATGACCGATCCGCCATTGACAAAATGTAAATTCTGTGGCGGGATAGTTCAAAGGCTCATTTCCGGCGGCGCTGGCCTCATATTTAAAGGGAGCGGCTTTTATATTACCGATTATCGTTCCGATTCTTATAAAAAAGACGCGTCGAAAGACAAGCCGTCCACGGTGAAATCTGAATCAAAGACTAAAGATAAAAAAACATCCGATACAAAATCAAAAAACAAATCCGCGACCAAAACTACTTAGCTGCCATTCCCGCAAGCTGTCCGCAGGCCCCGCCGATATCCGCTCCCCGGCTTTCCCGCAGTATTACAGCATAGGTTCTTGGATATAGATATTCTATAAATTTCTGAATGTCGGAATCTTCCGGTTCTTTGAACGGAAGGCCATTCACCGGATTGTATTTTATCAAATTAATTTTGCAGGGTATACCATCGATGGCTTTCACCAGTTTTTTTGCGTCAGCAATAGAATCGGTCAAGCCGCCCAGAAGCAGATACTCGAAATAAACCCTTCTTCCGGTTCGTTCAGTGTATCGTTTGGCTTCAACCATAATTTCTTTTATGCTATTTTGCGAGGCAGTCGGGATGATTTTTCGCCTCTTTTCCTCATCAGCCGAATGGAGCGATATGGCAAGCCCTATCCTATGGACTGTCGATACGAATTTTCTTAACGCATGAACTACGCCAACGGTCGAAATTGTGATTTTTTTCTGAGCAATCGATGGCCCATGGATATCATTAATTATCTCGCATGCTTTCATGACGGATTTCAGGTTAAGCATCGGCTCGCCCATGCCCATGAATACTATATTCGTTATTTTATTTTTGGAATGTTTGCCGGCTTGAAGAAGCTGATCGATAATTTCTCCGGAATCAAGGTTGCGCAAGAAACCTAAATTTCCGGTGGCGCAAAATTTGCATCCGAGAGCGCAACCGACCTGGCTTGATACGCATAAAGTTACCCGCTTTTTTTCGGGGATTAAAACAGATTCGATTAAAAAGCCATCATTTAGTTTGAACAATAACTTACTGGAACCGTCTTTTGACTCAGACTTTTTTATGAGTGATAATATGTTTATTTTCGCCTTTTTCACGATATCCAACCTGATCTTTTTGGATAGATCGGTCATAAGGTCAAATGAAGGCGCGCCCTCTTTGTATAACCACCGAAATATCTGTCTTCCTCTGAATGGTTCCAGTCCATTTGATGTCGCGAAATCTTCGAGTTCGCGCAGGCTTAATCCTTTCAGGTTGATCTTGCTCAT
>CAZKYQ010000185.1:0-2355 GCA_964556975.1 uncultured Ignavibacteria bacterium | reverse complement strand
TGTTTTGATTGGATATTCCCGGAAGTGTGTAGGACGCTTGCGCTTAGGGGAGCGCAACTTATATGCCATCCGGCAAATCTTGTAATGAGATATTGCCAGGACGCTATGATTGTCCGATCTGTGGAAAACTGGTTGTATTCGATTTCTGTCAACAGGATCGGCCGTGAAAAACGGGGCGATTTTGATTTTGAATTTACAGGAGGAAGTCAAATTCTTTCCAATAAGGGCGAAATCTTGTATCAAGCAACACCAAATAAAGAAGAAGTCGGCATTGCCGATATTAATTTAGAAGCGAGTAAAATCAAGGAGATCAATTCAAAGAATAATCTTTGGGCCGACCGCAGACCCGAATATTATCGGATGGAGCCGAATCGTGAAAAACAATCATAAAATTCTGGTAGTGGACGACGAACCGGAAATAACCGATATCGTAAAAGCGTTTTTATCGAACGCGGGATATAAAGTAATGGTTGAGAATTCACCCGTCAACGCTTTAGAGAAGGCCAAAACATTTAAGCCTGATTTGATACTGTTGGATATTATGATGCCATTTATGGATGGATACGAAGTGTGCTCTGCTCTAAAAAAAGACCCTGAAATGGTATCAACGCCTGTTTTGTTTCTTACGGGAAAAGATGCCGGGGACGACGATGGGCGAGGCTTTGAATCGGGCGGCGATCTTTTCGTCAAGAAACCATTTTCATGCGAACGGCTATTACAGATGGTGAAAATGGTATTAATGTCGGTCGCTAAATAAATCGATTGTTTTAGCTTGAAAATACAAATTTCCGAATTCAATTGACTGATAACCCATATAATTGATATATTTCTCCCATGGCAATAATCAGAACTCTGTTTTTAACTTTATTTCTTTTGCAAATCAGCCTTGCTTCGGTCCCGAGGCCTCTGGGCTGGGTTTCCGATTACGCGGGGCTTTTTGACAGGGCAAGCGAGGGAAGGATTACACAGGCCATTACAGCAATCAAGGCCAGCACCGGAGCCGAGGTGGCGGTAGTAACGCAAAATTCGCTGGGAGAGTTTGGCTCAAGAGAAGAGATGGCCTTGGCGTATTTCGAAAGTTGGGGCCTTGGGACCAGAGGAAATGATAACGGCCTTTTGCTTCTGATTCTATACGATGAAAGTTCCAATTTGAAACAATACCGATTTGAGACAGGAATGGGCCTTGAGGGTGATCTTCCCGATGGTCTTTTGGGGCAGATTGGCCGCGAAGAAATAGTCCCCAGGTTTCGCGCGGGAGATTACGGCAACGGAGTATTGGCGGCCGTAATAAGGATAGGGAATATTCTGGGCGCGGACCTTACCGCTCAAGCGCCTGCAAGAAGCAGTACCCGCCGAAAAGGTGGAATCGGCTCGATAATTTTCTTTATTTTGATGATGATTCTTCTATCGAGGCGCGGCCGCGGTTCAGGGCTTTTGGGGTTTTTGCTGCTTGGGAGTATGATGGGAGGAAGAGGCCGTTCAGGGGGATTTGGCGGCGGCGGTTTTGGCGGTGGAAGTTTCGGCGGATTTGGCGGGGGAGGCGGAGCGTCGGGCGGAGGCGCCGGAGGAGGCTGGTAGTAAAAGTGCGAGTTACGGCTTGCCGTGACCGCCCGCTGTAGTAAAATTTTTTGGAACTTTTATGGTGCAACGCACAATAACCTATTATGAGAATTATTAAAAAATACAAAAACAGAAGACTTTACGATTTATTTATCAAGAAGAGCATTACAATTGATAATCTTAAATTGTATCTTGTTGATGACATTGAATTTAAGGTTATTGAAAACGCGACCGGACGCGATATAACGATTTCAGTATTGTCTCAGATGGTTGGCCGTTCGGCTTCGGATTTTAAAAATTCAGGGATAAAAGTATTAAATTCTATTTTAAAAAAAGGAGGAATTCAAGGAATGGATATGTTCAAAAAACTGACGCTTGCCTCTATCGGCGCCGTGAATCTTACTCGCGAGAAATTAGAGGAGATTTTTGACGAAATGGTCAAGCGTGGCGAGATGACCGGCGATGAAAAATCGGAGGCGATAAAAAGCTTCGTTGATAAATCGGTGGACAGCGCGGAAAAGATGAAAGGAAAAATGGAGGATTTCGCGGGAAGCATAGCCGAGAAAATTTCATCGAAGTTTGATAACCGGATGGCCGATCTCACCGGAAAAATCGAGGAACTTGCAAAGAAAATTTCTGAAATCGAGAAGAAAGTTAATTAGCTTTTTAAACTAGCTTATATGCTGGGGCCTTATTAGGCCATTATCAAAGCGTCGTCAGGAACCCATTCCTGACGATTTTCGGGTTGCTGTAAGGAAAGGGTTCCTTACAGCGCAAGAAAAATCGAGGAGCTTG
>CAZKYQ010000184.1:0-4410 GCA_964556975.1 uncultured Ignavibacteria bacterium | reverse complement strand
CAGGCCAATAACCTTCGGGGAATGAGGGTGATACGTGGTCGGGATCGCGGCTAAACTCGAGAATATCCCATTGGCAAAGGCGCAGATGCTCCAACAATTGCCACGCGCTATGTGTTTGACCATTGACTGAGGTTCCATAGTGTTGCTTGGGGAAACCGCTTATGATGTCATCAAAGATGGAATGAGCGTTAGGCTTGGCCAACATTGCGATTAGGTGCTCCCGTAATTTCTTGTTTTCCATCGTAACTAAATTCTCCTCCAATTGAATGTAAAAGAAATATAGGCAAGCTCATATATCACGTCAATGGTCAAGTTTGGCTGAAAGCTATAAATCGGGATAATAATAACTATAATTCTTTCTAAAATATTAAGATTACAACGAATAATATTCTCAATCCCATTGTAACACCCCGAAACATAACGCCTTAATCCATGTTTCTTGTTAAAACACAAGAATGCTATGTCGATAATATGTCGATAATATAATGATGAGATAAAATCCCGGAAATCAAGAAATTTATTACGACTTCATGTTACCGGGATTAGCCAAGGAAATATTGAAAAATCAAATAAACAGGAGGAAGCCCGGCGCTGTGATAATTATAACATCCGAAGATATAGAGAGTTATAGTTGCGAATTGAGATAGAAAGATTTGATTTTGCAAATATGATGTTGCCAATCAGGTTTATTTCTGAAAACAAGGTAAATGCTCTCTATGTAACATCGTTAAGAGTAGCCTCGATACGGTCGATTTCTGTAATATGCTGGAATAGAAAGGCTATTTCAATTACGAGAATGTCGCAATATTTCAAGGATGGATTACCTATTGATTTATAGGCTAAAGCGGGAGAAACAAGAAATAAATCTAATAGCTTTAAAAGTCGAAGGCGTTAATTTTGGCTCTCAATTTTTTAAAACTGACGGAAGCAATTGAATGGACTATTGAGAAGGACAATGATTTTGTTTGAATTTCTATCACTAAAGTCTTCACTATCCATAAAATCAAAACTTGCCGTGATGATCAGCGGATTAATCGCGCTAATCTCGCTATTCATTTTCTTTTACTTTCCCGCTCAGCAGGAAAAACAAGCTCTCAAAGCGATAGTAGCAAAAGCAGAAAGCATCACTCATATTATGGCTTATGGTGTTAGTCCGGCTCTTTACTTTAATGATAAAGACGCTATTGAGGAAGTTATTGAAAGCGCAAGCCAAAATGAAGACATTGCATACCTGGTTTTAATTAATAATGCTGATGATACTGTATCATTCTATCGCAATTCAGAGATTTTCTGTCCGGATTATCCTGATATTGACGGCGAAGGATATTCAATTTGCGATGGCGGTGATTTATTGGGCGCAATTACTTATGTCGAATATCGAGGTCAGGTATTAGCGAGACTTATCCTTGGAGTTTCATTAACGAAAATGAGATCTGAGGTGGGAGAAAGCAGAGCCACAATAGCTCTTATCAGTTTCATAATATTAATTCTTGGAATAATTATAGTGCTTGTGTTCAGCAATATTATTACAAAACCGCTGAGGATTATGACTGATACCGTTAAAAAAATTGCAAAAGGCGATTTGACTACAAGAGTTGATGTAACTTCTAATGATGAGGTCGGACTGCTGGGCCATTCGTTCAACGAGATGGTAAATAACCTTGAAGCGACTCAGCAGCAATTCATAGACCTTAACAGGGATCTTGAAAAAATAGTCAGAGACAGAACGTCAAATCTTCAGAAAGAAATACTCGAAAAATCGATAGCCGAGGAAGCATTGAAAGATTCGGAACAACGCCTATCTCTTCATATTCAACAAACCCCATTGGGTGTTATTGAATGGAACCTTGATTTTGAAGTCACCGAGTGGAATAAGTCCGCCGAGAAGATTTTCGGTTTTACTAAAGAAGAAGCGTTGGGCAGACATCCTGCGGGATTTATAGTGCCCGAGCATGTAAAAGAAATTATCGATCAGATATGGGTCGATTTAATTGCCCAAAAAGGCGGAAACAGGAGTACTAACGAAAACAATACTAAAGACAACCGCACAATTATTTGTGATTGGTACAATACGCCGCTTGTCAACAATAATGGAAACGTTATCGGCGTTGCGTCACTTGTTCATGATATCACCGAGCAAAAGAACGCGGAGGAAGCGTTAAAAGCCGGAAAAGAAGCCGCCGAAGAGGCCAATAAAGCAAAAAGCGAGTTCCTCGCCAATGTGAGCCATGAAATAAGAACGCCGATGAACGGAATAATTGGAATGACAGACCTTACGCTTGACACAGACTTGACAGAAGAGCAAAAAGAATATCTGAATATGGTTAAAACCTCGGCTGATAATTTGTTGAACGTAATCAATGACATTCTGGATTTTTCAAAAATTGAAGCCGGCAAATTAAAGCTTGAGAATATCAATTTCAGCCTTCGCGACGTTATAGAATCAACTATGGAATCCTTTACATCGCGCGCGCATAATAATAGTTTAGAATTGATTACTTTCATCGCGCCGCTCGTCCCGGATCTTGTAATAGGCGATCCCGGAAGATTGAAGCAGATAATTGTAAACCTGATAGGAAACGCGATCAAATTTACCAATGAAGGGCAGATTGTTTTAAATATTGAAATTGAAGGAGATTTAGACCCTCCCAGATTTCATTTTACAATCGCCGATACGGGCGTTGGAATTTCGGAAGACAGGCAAAAAGCCATTTTCGAAAGTTTCACTCAAGCCGATGGATCGACCACGCGAGTGTATGGCGGTACGGGGCTTGGAACGACAATCTCCAGGCAATTCGTGGAAATGATGAACGGCAAAATCTGGGTCGAAAGCCCGGTTAATGAAAGCGGAATAGGCGGGCCGGGAAGCGCTTTTCATTTTCATATTCGGATAAAAGTTCAAAAAGATGAAAAGCCGCACGTCGTTTTTGAAAAAACAGATTTAACCGGAAAACGAATATTGATTGTCGATGATAATAAAATCAACCGCTTGCTATTTTCAACCTTGCTTGAAAATTGGGACATGAAACCTGAAGCCGCGCCCGGAAGCATGGAAGCGATGCAAATAATGAAAACTGCGCGGGAAGAGGGAAGGCCTTATGACTTGATTTTGTTGGATGTAATGATGCCGGATATGGATGGTTTTGTTTTTGTTAAAAAGATTACAGAAAAAGGCTGGCTAAACGATTCAAAAATAATAATGTTAAGCTCCGGACATATTCCCGGCGATGGAGAACGCGCTAAGGCGCTTGGCGTTTCAGCGTATCTCTCCAAACCGATAAAACAATCAGGATTATATAATGCCATATTTGAAACGCTTTGCGAGAATAGCGCAGAAAATAGTGTGCGGATCTTTGAACCGCCTCGAAAAGAAGACAAAAATGATAGAAAACAAAAGGTTCGTCTCAATAAAAAACTGGCGGTTCTCGTCGTTGAGGACAACCATGTCAATCAAGCTTTAATCAAAGGCTTGCTGCTAAAACGAGGATATCATGTTTCAATAGCTGAAAATGGCAAAGCCGCGATTGAAACTCTTGAACGTAAGAACCATGATGTTATTTTAATGGATATTCAAATGCCGATAATGGGAGGCGTTGAAGCTACGAAGAGAATTCGTGAAAAGGAAAAAGAAAAAGGCGGCCATATTCCTATTATTGCTTTGACCGCGCATGCTCTGATTGGCGATAGCGAAATGTGCCTTAAAGCGGGAATGGATTACTATTTAAGCAAGCCGGTAAATCCCAGGAAGCTTTTTGAAATACTGGATGTTTTGGCGGGCGTTGTGAAAGGCGCAGATAAAAAGTCAAACGAAGAAACGGCCGATATTAATTCCGTATTTAATAAGGCCCAATTAATGGACCGAGTTCAGGGCGATACTGATTTATTAAATGAACTTGTGGCGCTGTTTGTTGATGAATATCCCGGCCTGATTATGGCCCTTGAACGGGCTATTTCAGAGCGAAATATCGACGGGCTGAAAAGATCGGCCCATACGCTAAAAGGAATGGTTGGCAATTTGGGAGCTATCGCGGCCCAAGACCTGGCTTTGCAGCTCGAAATTCTCGGGGGAAACGGGGCTTTTGAGAAGGCGGAAAGCTATCTTGCAAACTTGAAAAAAGAAATTGGAAAACTTAAACAGAGCCTTATTGAATATTCCCAAGCAATTTAATTTAGATACATTTATAATTATTTTATGATCTGCTTGTAATTTGGCATTGAATTTATATGCGTTGGGATGGAATCTTTGACATCCTGACTGATAACAAATAGCTCAGCGTAGGTCGGTGTTTTGATCCCGCTTTAGCGGGAGAAAAACCCGACACTTGGCAAAATTGTCGGGTTTCTCATTTTATTCGAAACCGCGACCTTGTATCTTATCGCTGTAAAGATCGTTATATTAGAACGGATCGG
>CAZKYQ010000183.1:0-4426 GCA_964556975.1 uncultured Ignavibacteria bacterium | reverse complement strand
TTCATAAATTTCGTCGGAAATAACTATGAGCCCCTCTTCGGCGATTATGGCGGCCAGTTCCTGAAGCTCTTCTTTTGTATACGCGGCGCCGGTGGGATTGCAGGGGTTGTTCAGCATTATCGCTTTTGTAGATGGTGATATTGCCGCGGACAATTGTTCGGGAGTAAGGCGGAATCCGTTTTCTTCTTTGGCGTCTATATAGACAGGAGTACCCCCCGCCAATTTAATCATTTCAGGATAACTTACCCAATATGGCGAAGGCACTATTACTTCATTGCCAGGATTTAAAATAGCCATGCAGGCGTTGTAAAGAGACTGTTTCGCCCCGGACGATACAATAATCTGATCAACATCGTATTCAATCCCGTTTTCAGCTTTCAGCTTTTTCGCTATGGCTTGGCGAAGCGCCAATGTCCCCGAATTAGCGGTGTATTTGGTGATGTTGTCATCTATCGCTTTTTTCCCGGCGGTTTTAATGTTTTCAGGAGTGGGAAAATCAGGCTCGCCAACGGACAGGTCTATCACATCGATACCTTCGGCGGCCATAGCTTTGGCCTTGGCTGAAATCCTTAATGTCGGCGAAAAGCCAATATTCTGTATTCTATCCGATAACATCTATTTTCTCTCCCGCGATAGCGCCAAATGCTTCAGGCGGATTTTGGATTATCCCCGGACTTTTTCGGGCTCTTGACGGAGGAGGCGAGGTTGCTTACAAGTTTTTTAAGATCCACGCCTGATAGCGATTCGACAACCGTTGGAAGCTGGGCCAAAACGTCTGCCACCTGCTTGGTAATTTTTGCCGCGCCTCCGCCTTCGCCGGAATCCACTATTACGATTTTTTCAACCTTGCTTAACGGCTCGGAGACCGCCCGAGCAAGCTCCGGCATAACCGATACCAGCATTTCGTAAATAGCGGCTTGATTATACTCAGAATATGATTCGGCCTTTTTCTTCATAACTTCGGCTTCGGCTTCGCCCTTTAGCCTGATAGCCTCCGCGCTGGTTTTCGACTCTGATTGAAGCTTAAATTGCTCGGCTTCCGCTTCCGCCATTACTTGGTATTTTCTGGCTTCCGCTTGTTTTATAACGGTTGATTCGAGTTCTTTTTCCTTGCGCAGAACTTCTTTTTCTTCAAGCTTGATCGCTTCATCTTTTTCTATTAGCCGGACTTGGTATTCTTCTTTTTTGAGTTTTTGATTCATTTTCTGCCGTTCGAGTTCGTATGACAGGTCGGAGGCAGCTTTTTTCTGATTTATTACAGCCTGATATTCGGCCCTTTTTAATTCATATTCGCGATTCGCGTCCGCGATCTCGATTTCGGCCTTGAATTTAGCAATATCAGCTTCCTTGCGAGCCCCTGCGGCTTTGATTGTGGCATCCTTTTCGGCGTTGGCCTCGGCAACCGCCGCCTCGCTTCTGGCTTCAGCTATTCGAGGTTTTCCGAGCGCTTCAATATACCCGGCTGTGTCCGATACGTCTTTCAATGAAAATGATAGAACATTCAGACCCATTCTTTCAAAGTCCTTTTCCGCAAAGTGTTTCACATTATTCGAAAACTCCGCTCGTTTCTGGAATAACTCCTCGACAGTCATTGAGCCTAAGGCCGCCCTCAAATGTCCTTCGAGGATTTTCGACGCTACGTCTCTGATACCATCTTCGCCTTTTCCCAGAAATTGCTCCGCTGCCGTCCGGATAGAAAGTTCATCCCCGCCAATTTTAATCTGGGCTTGCCCAACAACGCTAACCTGGATGCCTTTCGATGTTATAGCTTCATTCGATTGAATATCAAGCGTATAGACTTCCAAAGGGAGAACTTGGGCCGATTCAAGAAATGGTAAAACCAGGGTCCCGCCGCCGATGTGCAGCCTATAGCCAATTTTCCTTGTGATGCCATCGGCATCTACAACTGCGTGTTTTCTTCCGCCTGAAATAATTAAAACTTCATTGGGTCCGACTTTGCGGTATTGTTTAGAAAGTAAAATTAAAAATAGAACAATTACAACTAAAATTACGCCAATCGACAATAATGATGAAATCAGGTCCATACACCACTCCTTTTAAAGGACGCAAGTCCCGGATGAACGATTTTTCGATTCATACAACCACTCAAGACAAAACCCCCGATGAGCCTGTTTGCTCCGAAAGGCACGTTCCCGAATTTTCAAAGTGGTAAGATAATCTCAAAAAACCGATTAGCAATATAAATATTTTGAAATTCTCAAATTATTGTGGCGGCAAAACGCGCGGAAACGTTTATTGGGACTAATTACTATCTTGTTGGCGGTTGTCTTAGAAAGATTTTTCTAAGAACACGCTTGGGGCCACGGGTTCTACATATTCTCTTGATGAGATTAAGTTTTCAATACATTTTCTCAAGGCTTCAATTTTAAAGGGTTTTCCGAGGTACATACAGCCGCTTGATTTGAGAAAGCGAATAGTGTCACTGTTAATAATATCACCGCTAATAAAAATCATTCTTTTTGTTAACTCAGGCTTTTGCTCTTCTAATATTTCATAAAGCTGTACGCCGCTCATGACCGGCATTTTAACATCGCATACTACAGCATCAAAGTCTTTGATCTGTATTTTTTCAAGGGCAAGCTTGCCATTCCGGGCCGTTTCCACAAGGTATCCGTCATTTTTCAGAAGACTTAGCAGCATATCCGTTATCGAGTTTTCATCATCGATTATAAGCACTCTTTTGCCGCTCACTCCATGCTTAAGATTTTTTTGGGGATTTTGTGAAGAATATGCCGCCTTTTCGCTTTTGGCTCGTTCTATTTCAGCTAATTCGCTTCCTTCTATTGGCAGCTCAATAATAAATGCCGTTCCATTTCCCGGATCGCTTTCGACATAGAATTTCCCGTTATGCTTATTTATAATTCCGAAAGCTATTGATAGCCCCAAACCGGTCCCTTTGCCGCTTTCTTTTGTTGTGAAGAACGGTTCGAATATTTTAGTTTGAATTTGTTTGGGTATTCCGGGGCCGTTGTCGGCAAATTTTATAATAATTGAATTGTCTTTATGCTCGGTTTTTATCCGCATGGTTTTAGGCCCCGTATTGGACATTAGGGCGTGCTGTGCATTTTCCAGGATAATAATGCATACTTGTTGGAGCTGGTTAAAATCGGCCATTGTTTTAGGAAGGTCTTCCTCCAAATCAATAATTGTCTCAATTTTATGCGTTCTATAATCATACGATTTCAATTCAAGACAATCGGTAATTATTCCGTTGATACCTACATAGTTTTTCTTTGATGGTGCTTGTCTCGCGAATGAGAGAAGGTTCTGCACGATTTTCTGCGATCTTTCAGCCGACTGATAGATTGTATTGATTCTTCCGCAAAGCTCATCTCCCGGGTTCATGGCCAGAAGGAGCTGGGCATTGCCCATTATAATGGCAAGGGGATTGTTCAATTCATGGGCGACTCCCGCGATAAGCTGTCCCAGGGCTGAGAGCTTTTCATTTTGATGAAGCTGGTGAGTTGCCAGCTTTAGCTTGTTCGCCTCTTCGTCAACCTTCTCTTTAAGATTTTTATTATGATGCTCAAGCTCTTCACGAGCGGAAGCGAGTTTTTCGATCATAGTGTTAAACGACCGTATCAGGTCGCCCAGCTCATCGTGGGATTCTATTGCGGGGAGCGGCAAAAACTCTCCGGCGGCAACTTCTTTGATTGCTTTTGAAATATTCCTAATTGGGTTTATCAATGTCACCGTTGAAATCCAGATAGTCAAAAGTATCATGCCGAGAAGCGCTATCAGATATATTATCAATTGATTTCTTACAACCGATTTTAAAAAGGCCTGCGTTTTTCCGAGAGTTTTTTCCAGAATGAGATATCCTTTGATGTCCGGTCCGTTTGGAGGAATAGTGGTAAAAGCAAGACAGGTCCAAATATCCCCGGACGTATTCATTTCTATATTTATGCCTTTTGAAGAACTTCGGGAAATGCTATTGATATCAAATTCACTTAAGGTTTTCTCTGGAAGATTGCTGGCCAATATGTTGGATGATAAATCTAAAACTGTGAATTCTTTTATATCCGGAGCGAATTTTACCGTGTTTTGAATCAACTCATCAAGTTCGGTCAGATTATCCAATCCCTTTCGATTATTTACGTTAGACGAAAAATGCGATGATGAAAACATTATCGCTTTTTGGGCGGCGTCCAACTGGTATTTTTTCAATTCTTCATAATGGTAATAGAACCCAATTAAGAAAAGAGCAGACAACGCAAGAACAATAGCGATAACATTTTTTGTCAGTAAGCTTATTTTCATTCTAAATGGGTCTTTCAGAACAGCCATGAAGTCTTATTGATAAATTCATGAAGACAATATGACGGAACCAATAAAAAAATATTTTCTTTTCTCCCTTTTACATATCGGCCGTACAAATCTTGGCTTTATTCAACATGTTCAATTA
>CAZKYQ010000182.1:0-4436 GCA_964556975.1 uncultured Ignavibacteria bacterium | reverse complement strand
TACACATCAGATCAGAGTGCATTTAACTCATTTTGGGCATCCTGTTATCGGAGATGCGACGTATGGAGGCAGGTCCGGGTATATCAAACGGTTCAGCCAAAAAAAACTATCCAGACTGACTCCCCTGTTGGGGATATTGAAAACACAAGCGCTGCACGCGTCGGAATTGTGTCTGCCCCATCCGGATGATGGCAGGGATATGCGATTCAGCTCTGATCTTCCCGATGATATCGAAAAAGCATTGCGGTTTATTCGCGAACTGCCATGAAATCAAAATCAAAAAATATAGTCTCATACATTGTGGTTATCGGTTTAATCGCGTTTGCGCTCCGGTTCTGGAACGTGGTTTCGATAGGCGATAGCTTCTACGCGAATTTCCTTTCCGATGCCTCGACTTACAGGCTGTGGGCGTCAAAACTAGCCTCAGGAGGCATTTATTCCGAGTCTATATTCCCAATGGGGCCGCTTTATCCGTACTTTCTGGCCTTATTTTTGAAACTGGGATTTTCCTTTTATTCGGTCCTGTTTTTGCAAATAATATTGGGTGTTGGCGCGGTTATAAATATCTACTTTATATCCAAAAACATATTCGGCGAAATGGCCGGGAGAATTTCTGGCTTTATGGCCGCGGTTTACGCGCCTTATGTTTTTTATGATGGACTTTTACTTTCTGAAAGCCTTCAGATATTTCTGATGTCGTCAGCGTTGTTGTTGCTGGTTCGATTGAAAGAAAAAAAATATATAACAGCAAGGCTTGTGGTATCCGGAATATTGATTGGCCTGACCGCCCTTGGACGGGGAACTATTTTGTTTTTTCCGATATTTCTGGGCGGGTTCTGGCTCTACAAATATTTTAAAAACAAAAAACGGACAGGCGATCTTAAACGGGCGCTTATCGTTCTGGCAGGCGTTATAATTGGCATATTGCCAGCCTCCTTGCATAATCTTTCGGGTGGCGATTTTGTGCCGATATCATCAAATTTCGGAATCAATTTTTTTATAGGAAACAATTCGGAAGCAACCGGAGCCTATAGTGAACCTCGCGGATTGAACCTATCATCCGATTTTACCGGACGCAAAATTGCCGAGAAAGAATCCGGGCGAAAACTGAAAAGCTCGGAGGTATCAGGTTTCTGGTCTCATAAGGCATTTGCCTTTATCAAAGAAAATCCTTTTAAATTCATAGCCGGGCTTGCCAATAAAGTCTGGATATATTTATGGAATTTTGATATTCCTCAAGCGGAAGCCGTACAGATTCATCATAAATTTTCTCCGCCGTTTTGGGTATTGCCATCCGGTTTCTGGTTTATTTTGGTCCCGGGAATAATCGGGATGTTCTATTGCAAAAAAGATGAGCGGTTCTGGATTCTGCTTTTGCTTTTTATCTCATCGGTTTCAGGCGCGGCGATATTTTTTGTGATTGGCAGATTCAAGCTGTTGGGATCAATCGCCCTTTTAATTTTCGCGGGATTCGGAATAAGAACGGTTTATAAGGTGTTAAAAGAAAAAAATATAAAAGAATCCATAAGAATTGCGATAATAATAATTTCGGTTTCTGTTATTCTGTTCCTTCCCAGGTCAATAGACAGCAAAAGCAAAATAGCGACGGCCTATGATAATGTCGGAATTGCATACTTTTATAAAAATCAGCCTGGTGAGGCCATAAAATGGTATAGAATGGCAGTTGAGGTGAAGCCAACACATTCTGGCGCGTTAAATAATATCGGGGGGCATTATTACGCCAGGCAAATTCCGGACTCTGCTATTTATTATTTTCAAAAATCTATAGAGGTTGATTCAACAAACGATAAACCGTATTTAAACATTGGCCGGACTTTTTTGAATATGGGAGAGATCGATTCCGCTTATCATTATTATCAGAAAGCGAAATCATTTTCTGTTTATGGCATTGACGCCGATAAGGCTTTAGAGGAACTCGACATGTTAAAGTCGAAGTCAAAAGATGGATCTTTTGATCCTATGTCTTTTAAAATGCAGTTCGACATAGCGGAGAAATACGCGGCGAAACGCCAATATGACATTGCAGAATCTTATTATCTGCGTGCTCTTGAGATCGAACCGAATAATATCAGGGCTCTGAACAATCTCGGCTTTACCTACCAGGCGCAAAGCAAATTCGAGTCGGCCTATAAACTGTTTTCGCGCGTTATTGATATAACCGGAGGCAATGCGGTCGCCTACAATAACATCGCCAGCGTTGTCTACAGGATGGGAATGGTTGATTCGGCTTTGGTATTGTGGGAGAAGGCCTTAAAGTTCGATCCGGAAAACAAGCAGATCAGAAAAAATATCGATTTTATTCGAGGGATAAAAGCGGAATGAGCCAACGCTTCGCAACAAACCTTGACGATGCCAAAATATATCATTATATAGCCTTCGCCATGACCGGATTATCAAAATTTAAAATCATCTTTTTGGCTATTTTAATGGCCTGCTCTTCAGCCCAAAAGGAACAGGGCGGCGATATTAATTTTGAGTACGAGCTTATGAAAATGGAGCAGATTGGCAAAGTCGATTCGGTTATTATGGCGAACGCATTAGCTGGCAGTGACAATAAAATTATTGAAAAAGCGGTTCGGGCATGCGGCATTATCCGTGACGCAAATTTTACTGATAGGCTTGTAGAATTATGCTTGCATCAGGATAAGGCAATTCGCGAAAAGGCCATATTCGCGCTGGGTGAAATAAAAGACACCACGACGATTCATTCGCTGGCCGCCGTATTGCAAGGTGATGATATCGACGGGCGAATATTGACCCTGGAGGCGTTCGGAAAGATCGGCCAGAGAAATTACGCGCCTTTTATAAAACCATTTTTAAAAAAATCGGATAATGAAGCGTATGAGGCGGCTTTAGCGTTATGGAGAATGGGCGATTCAACATCTTTGGAGGACTTGAAGTGGCTGGCAGATAATGGGTCAGGTAAGGCTCTTTATGGCGCGATTTACGCGATGTTCAAGTTAATGCCGGATTCATGCGCGGGCGCTTTTTCAAGAGTATTTGAAAAGCTATCGGCGGAAAACAGCTTTACAGATGAAACATTGTCAATTGCCGCCAGAGGGCTGGGGTTCGCCAATGATACGGCGGCTGTTTTGGAGGTTTATAAGCAATATTTTACTGATCTTTCACGTTCGGCGAAAATCGAGCTGATTAGATCGATGGGGAGAGTAAAGGCCGGGCAAAAAAAGTTAGAGGAATTATTACAAAAAACCGAAGATAAAGGGCTAATGCGGGCAGTTTTATTATCGCTCGGGCAGATTGGGAGTAGCGGAAGCAGAAAAGTAGTGGAGAAATTTCTAAACAATTCCTCGTTGCAAGTTAGGTTGGCGGCCATTTCGGTCCTTCCGGAAATCAACAAAAAATCTCCGACCAATAGCTTGAAGAAGCATAAATTCGATAAACAATGGCAGATAAGGGCTGAAGCCGCGAGATCATTGGGCAAAGTAAAAAGTACCCGGTCGCTGAAGCAGTTGAAATTAATGCTTGAAGATAAAGATAACCGTGTAAAAGCCGCGGTTATCGAGGGTTTGGCGGAATCTCCGATCCGGAAAAATATGGATATAATAAAAGCGGCCTTAAATGGCTCTGATGATACGGTTGTGCGGTCTGTCGCGGCCGATGTTTTAGGATCATCGAAAAACAAGAAAGCTTTTAAAATTCTATCCGAGGCCGCCGCAAAGAATATCGATACAAGCGACATTGATTTCGCCAGGTCACTTATAGGGGCAATCGGGTATTTTGTAGACTCAACTGATACTGGCCTCGAAGCAGTGAAGTTAATAGAAATGTTTTTAAATCATCCGAGCAGAATTATCAGACAGGACGCTTTTTTAGCTTTGGGCACTTACGCCCCTGAGGGTTTTGATCTCGGGATTCATAGCGTGGAATTTGAAAAAGAAGATTTCGGCGAGCTTGTCGGCCTTATGGAAATAGGCATAATCGCGGCAATCGAGACTTCGCGCGGAACAATAAAGGTCAAGCTTGAACCGGGGATAGCTCCTCGCACGATTATGAATTTTGTAAAACTCACGGAACGAAAATTCTATGATGGGTTGATATTTCACAGGGTAGTCCAGGATTTCGTGATACAGGGCGGATGCCCTCGCGGAGATGGCTGGGGAGGTCCCGGTTTTATGATCAGGGAAGAGATTAACCCCATCAGGTTCGAGCGCGGTACTATAGGAATGGCGACTTCAGGAAGAGATACCGGAGGTTCGCAATTTTTCATCTGCCTTTCCGATCAGCCTCATCTTGATGGCAGGTATACGGCGTTTGGAAAAGTCATCGATGGCTGGGAAGTTCTTGATAAGATTGAAATCGGAGATTCGATTTTATCCGTAAAAGTAGAAAAAGGGAGGTTTTGATGGAGCTTGAAAAGTATGATCTTAGCATCCCGGAGGGCTGCACTATTATTC
>CAZKYQ010000181.1:0-4477 GCA_964556975.1 uncultured Ignavibacteria bacterium | reverse complement strand
GCCGATGGGAAATACGCGCTGACATTTCCTTCCTTTGGCTCGGAGCGCATGGGTGCCCCTGTAACATCATTCGTTAAGATATCGGATAAACCAATCAGAGCCAGAAACCAGATACAGGAACCTGATTGTTTGATTATTCAGGACAGAACTTTAATTGGGATGGTCGATGTCGCCAAGGGATTGAAACCGGGAGGGCTGGTTATTGTCGATTCAAGCAAAACGCCGGATGAATTAGGCCTTAAGATTGATGGCACAATCCTAACGATTCCAGCGTCGAGAATTGCCCAGGAGATTATCGGCAGACCAGTTCAAAACACTACGCTTCTGGGATATTTCGCCGGGGTTACCGGTTTGATAACCTATGAAGGGGTTAAAAAGGCGATAGAAGAACGCTTTCCGGGAATGATCGGGCAGAAAAATGTTCAGGCTGCTGAAAAGGCCTTTTCAATGGCAAAGGAGGCAGTCCATGTCTAAGCCTATACAGATATACACTGAACCAGGCTCCTCGAAACAATACAAGACCGGGTCATGGCGCACCGAAAGGCCGATTTTCAAACATGATACGTGCAACGATTGCCGAATCTGCGTAATCGTTTGCCCCGATGCCTGCATAACAGGGCAGGATTTTATCTATAACGCGGATCTTGAGTTCTGCAAAGGCTGTGGAATCTGTGCTCATGAATGTCCGGTTGACGATATTGATATGGAACGGGAGGCGAAATAATGAGGATGATGATTGAAGGCTCGATGGGCGTCGCCGAGATGGTGATGCGATGCCGTCCCAATGTTGTGGCCGCTTATCCGATTACGCCTCAGACCCATATCGTCGAGAACCTGTCAAAATTCAAAGCCGACGGCCAACTCAGCGGTGAATTTATCAATGTCGAATCAGAATTCGGCGCCGCTTCCGTGGTTCTTGGAGCGGAGGCCGCCGGAGGCAGATCGTTTTCCGCCACGACATCGCAGGGCCTGCTTTTAATGGGAGAGGTGCTTTATAATATGGCGGGGATGAGGTTGCCCGTTGTAATTGCTGTCGCCAACCGGGCCATATCCGCGCCAATAAGTATCTGGAACGATCATTCCGACGCCATGGTGATGCGCGACTCCGGATGGATAATGCTTTTCGCCGAGGATAATCAGGAAGTCGCCGACATGCATCCCCAGGCCTTTAAGATCGGTGAGAACCCGAACATTATGCTTCCGGTAATGATTAATATGGACGGCTTCATTCTAACTCATGCTGTCGAACCGATTGATATTCCCGACCAGAAAGAGGTCGATAATTTTCTCCCGCCATATCAACCGGAATATTTTCTTGACGTGAAAAATCCGAAGACTTTCGGCAATCTCGCCGAACCGCAGTACTACGCTGAAACAAGATTCAAACTTCAGGAAACATTGGAAGACTCGAAAACGGTTATCGAGAAAGTGGCGGATGATTACAAAGCCAAATTCGGACGCTACCACGGCGGGCTTATCGACACTTACCGCATGGATGATGCCGAGCGCGTGTTTGTCGCCATGGGTTCTTTAATTGGTACCTTAAAAGATGTCGTCGACGATCTTCGTCAAAAAGGGGAAAAGGTCGGGATTCTGAAAATCAGATCTTTCAGGCCGTTTCCTAAGGAGAAGATCAGAGAAGTTTGCGGAGATGTGAAAGAGATGATCGTGTTGGAAAAGGCGATTTCGTTCGGGCTGGGAGGCGTGCTTCAGGAGGAATTGAGATCGACATTCTACAAGCAGAAAAACCAGCCGATCGTTTCAGGTTTCGTGCTTGGCCTTGGGGGCAGGGACATCCCGCCGTCAACGCTGATTAAGATTTACGAAGCCGCTAAAGGCAGAGAAATTTCAAATGAGTTTGTTGATTTACGTCCCGAGGTTGCCCCTAAAGGCAGCCTGGTGACTTTATAGATAAACCGGCAGGTTAGGAGGAAATAAATGACAGAAGCAACAAAAACCAAAAAGAAAAAACCGCCGGTTGAGGAATCGTTATTAACGTGTGGACATCGGGCTTGTTCCGGCTGCGGGGAGGCTCTGGGGGCGAAACTTGTTATGGATGCCGCCGGGCCGAATACGGTCGTAGCCACGTCCACAGGGTGCCTTGAGGTTTTCTCAACGGCATATCCCGATTCGGCATGGCGTATGCCCTGGATTCATTCTCTGTTTGAAAATTCGGCGGCGGTAGCGGCGGGTATCGAAGCCTGTCTGCGAAATAAAGGCCAGGAAGATATAAACGTTATCGCGCAAGGCGGGGACGGCGGTACCGCTGATATTGGAATCGGCTGCCTTTCCGGGCTTTTGGAACGCAATCAGAATGTGCTTTATGTTTGCTATGATAACGAGGCCTACATGAACACCGGCGTACAGCGTTCCGGCCTCACACCCCATAACGCCAGAACATCGACATCGCCTCCCGGCACCGAAAGCTGGGGCAATGAACACCAGAAGAAAAACCTTCTGGGTATCTGCGCCGCGCATAATATTCCCTATGCCGCGACAGCGTCGGTTGCGTTTCCGCAGGATTTGAAATCGAAAGTAAAGAAAGCGTTGAAGATCAAAGGCGCAAAGTTTTTGCATGTGCATGTGCCTTGCCCGCTGGGCTGGATATACAAAACCGGCCTTACTCTGGAGGTAGCCCGACTGGCCGTGAACACCGGCCTGTTCCCGATTGTTGAGATGGCATTTAATAAAGTTACCCGAGTTCGCAAGATCGCCAAAAAGAAACAGCCTGTTGAGGAATACCTGAAACTTCAAGGGCGATTCAAACATCTCTTTACCGAAGCCGGCAAGGATGAGCTTGAGAAAGTCCGCCAGATCGCGCAGGCCAATATCGATTATTACGGCTTGGAATAAAAAATAGTAATTGTCTGTGTCGTCGGGTCGCTGCCCCTTCGATATTTAAATATACCACCTGTAGGGGCGAAGTTACCTCGCCCCTATATATTTTAAGAGCAAGCCGTAGATCGGCAGCTAGTCTGCCGACGCCTTGATGTGGGGAGACAAGCTCCCCACCTACATTTTACATTTTAATATCCTCAAACGCCGTCAGGTCACTCCCGCCATGACCGCTCCCGCTAATAACAATCGCCATAAAACGGCGGCGGCCCAAGGCCCTTTAAATAGCTCACGAGATAGACAACATCCAGACCGTTTGTTTCACAATCGCCGTTGGCATCGCCTGCCATCATAGTGTGCGGGGGAGGTCCAAACCCGGCAAAGTAATTTACGAGGTAATTGACATCGAGACCGTTTGTATTCCCTGAACCATTAGCGTCGCCGGGGTAATAATCGACAAGAGTCAGGCAGGAAAACGTTTCAGCCGGTACAATTGGAAACGCGCCGCCTTGAATTCCCCATAACAATCCTCCATTCG
Source organism: uncultured Ignavibacteria bacterium (assembly GCA_964556975.1). Lineage (GTDB taxonomy): Bacteria > Zixibacteria > MSB-5A5 > UBA10806 > UBA10806. The sequence continues at coordinate 1,104 of CAZKYQ010000181.1, read as the reverse complement.
TGGGACTGTATCCTCCCTGGAATGGGCAAACTGTTTGACCTATAAACGAACTGTCTCCTGTAGTATGCATAAAAAAGTTGGCGATATGAACGGTATCTCCGTTGGAATTAAAAAGTAAGCAGTACGGATATCCGTCAATAAAGACCAACATTGATTGAGTTGTAAAACCAAGGGGAGAATTTAGATCAGGAGGCGAAAAGGATGGGTTACAAGGTATCAAGGGGCCAACTGCTTCACCGCCATTCCGGCTTATGATAATGCTGTCATTTGACGCCAGAGGGATATACATAAAATTAATAGAATCCACAACCCCATTGCCGTCCAAATCCTCGCATCCGCTTCCGATTGCTGGAGTCGCCGCCCAGAGCGGGATTTCGATATCGGCATCAATATGCGCGTAAAAATCGGAGCCGTCTGGATTACCGTAAAATATATAATAACAGTCCGTCTGCGCGACAGCAATGTTCGATAACATAAATAATAATCCGGCGTAAAATAAGGTCGTTTTCATTCTGTTGCTCCTTATAGAAAATCCGGTATCCCCACAAGCTGTCATTCGCTATTGGCATTTGTATTATAAGATATGTAATAATCCAAATCAAGATAAATTTCTCTGTATTTTGTCGCTTTTACTATTTCACTTCCTAATTATCTTGACTGAAAAAACCATTACCGATATATTGCCCAAAGCCGTAGCGGTAGGTCGGGAGCCCCGCGCTCCCGACGGGCAAAGAATAAGAGCCGTAGGTCAGGTCTCTCCGAGACCTGACATGTAGGTTGGGGGTTTATCCCCCAACGGGTTGCTTTCAAGCGGGCGTAATTCAGTGGTAGAATGTCAGCTTCCCAAGCTGGACGTCGAGGGTTCGACCCCCTTCGCCCGCTGGTTTTTTGTAGATTAAGCTTGCTATTTGAAGTCCAAATAAAGCAGGTCGGCGTTTTGAACGCAGTTCAAAACCCGACAAAATAGAGAGAATGAGGGTTAATAAAGAACCTGATTTAGCTGGAGATCTTGGAGAGTAGAAATTGTCGGGTTTCTTCGAAACACCGACCTACTTTTAAGTTTTCTGGATTCCCGATCAGAGATTTCGGGAATGACAAAATGCG
>CAZKYQ010000180.1:1455-4573 GCA_964556975.1 uncultured Ignavibacteria bacterium | reverse complement strand
AACTTTCTGCGATCGCAAAACCCAAAGCCGGGGCGGCGGTACCCGCCGATGCGGTCGGAGCGTGTGTTGATGAAATCGTAATGTATGCCACTGGCTCATCGGCGCGCCAAACCAAAGTAACCGAAAATCGTCCTTGCGACGCTGTCGTAATGGCTATCGTCGATAATTGGGAAATCGACGGAACGACTAAGTATCGCAAAAATGAAACTGAACCGGACGTTGCCGAAATCTAAATCAGCGGCATCAATTTTACATTTGCGAGAAAGAGTAAATGGCAAATTTAAGCGACCGTCAGATTGATGAAATCGCCCGTAAGATAGTCGGGCATTTTCCGCCCAAGGGTAATACTTCCGGATCAACTTCCCAACCAAACCCGCTAGCAACCGATGAAGGTATTTTTCCAGATATAAATTCGGCTTTAGAAGCTGTCAAAATAGCGCAAAAATATTTATCTGAACTTCCGTTGTCTAAACGGGACGATATAATTGAATCTATTCGAGATTCAATGCGTGATAATGCTCATTTGTTGGCCGAGATGGCCCATTCAGAGACGGGATTAGGACGGGTCGAGGATAAAACAGAAAAAAACAAGCTGGTAGCTGAGAAAACTCCGGGCACTGAGGATCTTTATCCATCAGCCAGGTCCGGTGACAGGGGATTGTCTCTTTTTGAACCTGCTCCTTTTGGCGTAATTGGGGCTATCACTCCCATTACAAATCCAACATCAACGATTATTTGCAATACGCTTGGCATGGTAGCCGCGGGCAATGGAGTTGTATTAAACGTGCACCCCGGAGCGCGGGAAGTCTCTATACAAAATATCGTTTTAATAAACAAGGCTATAATGAAAGCAGGAGGCCCTCCTAATCTGGTTGCGACCGTGGTCTCGCCAACTATTGAAAGCGCTCAGGAATTAATGAAACATCCCGGCGTAAACCTATTAGTGGTAACAGGGGGAGCGGCTGTTGTAAAAGCCGCCATGCAAAGCGGGAAACGGGCAATCTGCGCCGGTCCCGGCAACCCTTCGGTAGTAGTCGACGAAACCGCTAATATCGATAAGGCCGGACGTGATATTGTTAAGGGAGCTTCGTTTGATAATAATATTATCTGCACCGATGAAAAAACCGTATACGCGGTAAAATCTATATCCGCCAAACTGCTTATAGCCATGTCCAAAGGCGGCGCGATTATTCTCAATAAATCGCAGTCATCAAAATTGGAAAAACTGATTTTTGAACAGACTTTCGGGCCGTCGAAACCAGCCTATATAAATAAATCTTTAATTGGAAAAAACGCCTCGTTTATACTCTCTAAAATTGGCGTAAATGTCGATGAGAAAATCCGCCTGGCGGTAATGGAGGTCGGCAAGGACCACCCTCTCGTTATAACAGAACAAATGATGCCCGTGATACCGGTCGTTGAGGTTGAATCGGCGGATGAGGGGATTGATCTGGCAAAATGGAGCGAAAGGGGATTCAGGCACACGGCGTCAATGCACTCAACAAATATCGCTAACCTGTCCCGCATGGCCAGGGAGATGAATTGCTCGATCTTTGTGAAAAACGGTCCCAATTTCGCCGGACTAGGATATGGCGGCGAGGGGCATTGCTCATTTACTATAGCATCCCCAACCGGCGAAGGCTTGACCCGGCCGAGATCGTTTTCCCGTGAGCGGCGCTGTGTGCTTGTCGATCATTTCAGGATCGTCTGAAGATGAGAATATTAGATAAACGAGCCGATTCCGATAGATATCCAGCTATTGCCATAATTGAATATAGCAGCATAGCCGCGGGTATTACCGCAGGCGATGCCATGATGAAAAAAGCACCGTTATCGATCTTAAATGCAGGTACGGTTCATTCCGGCAAATATTTGATTCTTATTGGAGGCGATGTTGCCTCGGTGGAGGAATCTTACAATGAAGGCCTGCAAATCAGAACGGAACTAATTATAGATAAGGTTATTTTGCCGGATATTCATCAACAGGTCAACGATGGCGTATTTGGCAAAAAACTCGATGATTATTCCGAGGCTATCGGGGTATTGGAAACATCGACTGTATCATCGAATGTCGCCGCAGCCGATTCCGCAGTAAAGGGAGCCGATGTTCAAATTCTGGAAATACGGCTGGCGGACGGTTTAGGCGGAAATGCCTTTACGCTTTTCGGGGGCAATGTCGAAAATGTCCAAGCCGCTATTGGAATAGGCGGTGACAGAATTAATAACACCGAAATAACAGTTCATACTACAGTAATACCAAGAATAGACGAGCAAATGGCCGCCGAAATCAGGCATGGGTCCCGCTTTTTTAATAAAATTAAATAATGGGGAAATTAAGGTGCTACTGGGAAAAGTGATAGGAACATTAGTCGCCAGCGTCAAATATGAAGGGCTGAAAGGCGTGAAATTCCTCGTAGTTCAACCTTTGGATAAAAACAGCCAGCCGACGGGCGATCCTATTGCGGCGGCAGACGCTACCGCAATGGCGGGGCCGGGAGAGCTGATTTACTTTGAGGGCGGACGTGAAGCCGCAATGGCCTTGCCAAATACATTTGTGCCTGTCGACCATACAATAATAGGCATAGTTGATGGCGTTGATCTCTCAACTCTGGAGGACCAGTGATAATCGGCAAAGTCTGCGGGACTGTTTACTCAACCATCAACCATGCTTTCTACAATGGCCGCAAATTGCTTGTGATCGATAAAATCGCCCCGTCCGGCATGAAGGCCAATGGCTACATTATCGCTGTCGATTCTGTTGGCGCCGGAGTGGGGGAAATTGTCCTGATTATCGATGAGGGCAACTCCGCCCGCCAGATAACAGGCGACACAAAAGCCCCAATCCGCTCAATCGTGGTGGGCATTATTGACGAGATAGAAATCCCGCAATAATTAACGGTTTTCTCGTATAATGTATACATTGTTTACAAAATTTATTTTGTAACTTGTTGCTGTATAATATATAAATCTCATTATTTTTCTTGACTTATTTCGCTGTCTATGCTAATGCACTCGAAGTGAACCGGCTTGAGTTAGTTAATCGATTAGCGTTCAAAAGGATACGGAGGGGTTGGAAATGAATAAGAAAACAGGGAAGGATCCCGATACATTTTTCTGG
>CAZKYQ010000180.1:0-1355 GCA_964556975.1 uncultured Ignavibacteria bacterium | reverse complement strand
GATGAGGCCTTTTCGGCTTATTTGCAGGACAAAAAAATCAGGCCGATGGGAAATTAGGAATATTATCGCAATTCTTAGGTGTTATACTCAAGCAATTGGTTTTCGTAGGGGCGTTTGACAAAACGCCCTACCGATGCCTTTTATTTCAACAACAACATTTTAATATTTTTCGAATTCTCGCCAGTTTCCAGCCGCGCGAAATAGACGCCGGAGGGGAAATCGTCTGCATTCCAAACAACCGAATGTTCACCTGCTTGCTTGATTCCCTCAAATAGCGTTGCGACCTGCTGGCCGAGGATGTTGTAGATAGTGAGGGATATTTCGGACTGTTCGGGCAGGCTGAAACTGATTGTAGTAGTCGGGTTGAAGGGGTTGGGGTAGTTTTGGCTGAGTTCATAATCGCTTGGGAGAATAGACAGTACATCATTGTCTGTTGCAGTCGACGTATCGCTGGTCCCTGAAAGGATCGTAAAACGATTTGGTTGGTCTGCAGATAGTAAATCTGTTTATACTTTCAAGAAAAATGCCAACAATGCTATCCTCAGTATTGATATCATTACTTCAAAAGTAGACACACTGCTATACTTACCGTTTGATGAAGAGGATTTGGTCTCAGTCACACCTGGTGGAGATACAATAGTCTGTTCTGCTATCGAAAGAAAAACTGATATCTGGCTTGTTCAAGATTTCGATCCGGATGTGAAGTAAGCCTAAGTGTAAAAACTAAAATATAACAACAACTTTTGAATCCAGTCTTTCACTATTCCTGTCCAAAGGCACATAACAATTGGTCTGAATAACCATTTATCTTCTTGAGGTTGTTGAAAAAATGCTAAAACGAATAAAGCTTCGACAGGCTCAGCCAGACTTTATTATACCACAACCTCTTGCAAATCGCTATTAGCTTGTCAAGGGTGGCCTGTGGAATAAAATCTTACTTTTCAACAAACGCTCGTTGTGGGGGTTTTTCGCAATGGAGATTGAATACAAACTTCACATCTATTTGATCCTTATAATTCGTGAGAACTAATCATAGTTAATGAAATCAGATTTCATTTATTTTTTTTATTGACATCTATATAAAAATGAGTAATATAATGGTTAACTGCATGGTGCGTCCTCGTTTTAGTAGAGTGTGCCACTAGTTACATCATTTGAATTATATGTAAGATTGTTGTCACATAATAAAACCTATATACAAGGGTGACGTGTAAGGAGGTAGTCCACTCTGGATCATCAAAATGGAGTATTTTGTAAACTAATCTCAAACCAGCGTTCCAGGAGTTGTTATGACGAGAAAACTGACTGTAGTCACTGCTCTAGTAATGATGCTCGCTGCGTCTGCCATACAATGA
>CAZKYQ010000179.1:3283-4592 GCA_964556975.1 uncultured Ignavibacteria bacterium | reverse complement strand
GACCCGCCAGGGTGTTGACAAGTTAGTCAACGCCCTTTTTTTTGTGTGTCCGGGAGGGGCCCACCTTCCTGGAATTAATACTATTATAAGGCCCCGATAATTTATATTATCTACTCAATAATATATGTTGACATGTATTCCTCGACTCTTTAAATTATATTAAGATTGGCATTTTAGCTGGAGTTTTGGGCGGCAATTGAAAATTATATACTCGGGAGGAAATATGTTCAGCAGGAAAACTACCCTAGGATTTTTGATCTTTATAATTGTAATGTATATAGCGGCATCCGCCCAAGCACCGGATACGCTCTGGACGAGACACTTTGGAGGTTCTGGACGTGATGAGGCTTGGCAATTAAAACAAACTTCTGACGGCGGATTTGTAATTGTCGGTTTCACCGAATCAGGAAATCCCGCTGATTCAGATATATATTTAATCAAAACAGACGAGCATGGTGATACGCTCTGGACAAGAGCATTCGATTACTCATTGGATGATGTCGGCCGATCGGTTGAGCCGCTGGATGACGGCGGTTATGTTATTGCGGGGATAGCCAATAATCAAAGTATTCTGATAAAAACCGATTCTTTAGGAAATGAAATATGGCATAGTTATCTGGATAGCGGATATGGAAGAGCGGTCAGAGCTGCTATCGACGGTGGCTATATAATAGCGGGATATAAGCCTATAACTGGAATGAGTTTCCAATTATATATAGGTAAAATTGATAATAGTGGGAATTTAATCTGGTCTAAGACGTATGGCGGAAACGAACCGGAAATGGCCTGGGATGTTCAAGAACTTTCTGATGGAGGATTTATTGTAATTGGCTGGACAGAAACTTACGGAATTGGTTCGGCTGATATATATCTGATAAAAACTAATGCCAGTGGAGACAGCCTTTGGAGCAGAACTTATGGTAATGTCGGAAATGATGAAGCTCGTTCTATATTGGTTAAAGAGGATGATGGGTATATATTTGCAGGGAAGACAATGGGATATAGCGCATATATAGTTAGTACCGATTCAAACGGCGATACAATTTGGACTACCTTTATTGAAGATGTAGGAGAATCTATAGCAAATTCAATTGTCTCTACATTTGATGGCGGATATGTCGTGGCGGGCATGCGTTTTGGCACTCTCCAATCTTCATTTGTAGCAAAATTAAATGCAAATGGCGGCTTATTATGGAGTACGATAATCGAAGACCCGGCTCAAAACCTCTATTGTCGTTCAATTATTCAAACTCCTGACAGCGGCTTCGTCGTGGCAGGGTACCACCAAGTACCAAATAATGGCAATGAT
>CAZKYQ010000179.1:2083-3183 GCA_964556975.1 uncultured Ignavibacteria bacterium | reverse complement strand
CTATGCGTTCGCGCTTCCGGCTACGATGAAAAAGTCTGTATAATTCAATTTATCAAGGGAAGCTGGAAATACGGCGAAATCGATGGAATCAAAAAGCTGGCTCCTAATGTAGAGCTTCATCAAAAAGGGCTGGGGTTTGTAGGAATTATCGATGATAAGCTTGATAAATCAGAACATATCAAGGCCGCGAAAGAGGCGTTGGCATTCGCTGAACAGAAAATCCATAGCGGAAATTACGATATCGTAATTCTCGATGAAATAAATGTCGCGATCCATTTGAATCTGATTAAAATTGACGATGTTATAAAAGTCATTGAAAACAAGCCTGAACCTCTTAATCTGGTTTTGACAGGGCGCAACGCTAAAGATGAAATAATCGAAAAGGCCGATCTTGTTACGGAAATGCGGGAAATAAAGCATCCGTTTCAAAAAGGCATAAAGGCGCAAAAAGGAATAGATTTTTAGGGAGTAGTAAGTATGCAGGAATGGGATATTGTTATTGTGGGCGCGGGGCCGGGAGGCCTTTGCGCGGGATTGTACGGCGCGAGAGCAAATAGAAAAACTGTTTGTATAGAAAAAATGCTTCCCGGCGGAGAAATTCAAAACACGGAATTCGTGGAGGACTACCCCGGTTTTGAAATGATTAGCGGGCCGGAGCTTGCGCAAAAATTCGAGCAGCATGCGCGTAAATTCGGCCTCGAAATAATTACGGACAGCGTTAATGAGATTCGATCTGAGGGACGATATAAAATTGTAAAAGGGGACGAAGATGAATATCGCGCCAAAGCCGTAATAGTCGCCTCCGGCGGCAGTCCGAGAAAGCTCGGCGTTCCCGGCGAAGAGGAATTAGCGAATAAAGGCGTCTCGTATTGCGCGTTATGCGATGGCGCGTTTTTTAAGGACCAGGTCATCGCTGTCGCGGGCGGCGGCGACGCGGCAGTTGAAGAGGCGATGTTTTTAACAAAATTCGGATCAAAAGTTTATATCATTCACCGCAGGGACAAATTGCGGGCAAGCAATGTTATTCAAGAGCGGGCCTTTAAAAACAAGAAAATCGAATTTGTCTGGGACTCGGTTGTTGAAAAGATCGGCGGTAAAGA
>CAZKYQ010000179.1:0-1983 GCA_964556975.1 uncultured Ignavibacteria bacterium | reverse complement strand
CCGGCGCGAGTCGCTGAAGCTTGCGAGAAACTCAAAATGAGGTTCGCGGTAATTACATCGGTCACTCGTGATGATCTTTCTGATGGCGGGGCGGAGATCTTCGCTGAAACGACAAGATTAATTAAAAGCAGAATCCCATCCTGCGGCGTTGAGCTTTTAATACCTGATCTGATGGGGGATATTGGAGCGCTTGAAAAAATTCTCGATTCCAATCCCGATGTTTTGGCGCACAATATAGAAACTGTGTCGCGATTGTACAAGCGTGTCCGTCCCAAAGCCGATTACCGCCGCTCCCTTGAAGTATTGAAAGCGGCGTCTGAATTGGGTGGAAACGCAGTTGTAAAATCGGGGATGATGCTTGGCTTTGGAGAAACTAAAGAGGAAATTCTTGCGGTCATAGAAGACGCGGCCAATTATGGATGCCAGATGATGACGATAGGCCAATATCTGCGGCCATCGGAATGGCATCTTCCTATCGAAAAATATTATTCCCCCGAGGAATTTAGGCAAATCAAAATTCAGGGCGAAAAGCGCGGAATGAAATATATAGAGGCCGGGCCTTTGGTGCGAAGTTCTTATATGGCCCATCGCCAGATGGCGGCGTTTCATCATAAAAAATAAATTTGATATCTGTTAAAAGTTGAAATAGTATCCAAATTATACATTATTATCAGGCCAAATTCGTTCGCTATAAACTTATAAATCTGTTAAGATTACGGGCCGTTGTTTAAAAACGCACTCTATAACTGTTCAAAAGGAAAAAATAATAATATGGTATAGCGCGAATTTTCTGAACGCCGATAAAACGAGTGTTGGGAAGGAGGAAGACATCTTGAAGAATTTGAATCAAATAAAAAAGAATTTGGTTGAACCAATCAGCGTATTAGTGGTTGATGATGAACCGAATGTTGTATCGGTCATTCAGGAGATGCTTGAAGAAGAGAATTACAGGCTTCTTCCGGCGTATTCTGTTGCCGAAGCAAAAAGCATTCTTTTAAGAGAGAATATCAATATTGTCCTTACCGATCTTCTTCTGGGCGATGGTTCGGGAGCGGAAATTCTCGACAATGTTAAGGAAATCCATCCGGACAGCCAGACAATTTTCATGACAGGGAGGCCTACAATTCAAAACGCTATTAAACTCATGAAAAACGGCGCCTGTGATTATCTTGCCAAACCTTTTGGCCTTGATACGTTAAAGAGAACATTGGGCAAGGCGGAAGAGCTAATTAAACTGGAACGAGAAAATATCCATCTTAAAGAAATGATGTCATTTTATCGCATTTCAGAGGCGATGGGAACAGCAATCGAACTTAGCGAATTGCTTGATTTGATTCTTGAAACGGCTGTTAAGGAATTCGAAGCCGATAAGGCCTCAATATATTTCGCGGATGAAAGCGATGGCAAGATAAACCTGAAGGCCACGGTGGATAGAACAGATAATACGATTCATAATGCCGCTTGTGAACATTGTTTTTTCATATCGATGAAAGTGATTGAGACTCTGGAATCCAGCCTTTATAATGAGCCTGATCCCGATTTCGCATCTGATGAAACGAGTATCAAATCATCCCTCTGTCAGCCCCTGATGGCCAAAGGAAAGGTTTTGGGCGCCCTTACAGTAATAAGAGTAAAGAATCCTCACCCGTTCTCTCATGGCCAATTAACAGGACTTGGGCTATTGGCCTCAAAGGTAGCGGGCGCAATTGAGAATTCCAAACTTTATGATGATTTGAAAGAATCTTATATTGCTACGGTCCGGGCTTTGGCAAATGCCATTGAAGCGCGCGATGAATATACGCGCGGCCATACCGAAAGAGTATACCATTTATCAAAAATTCTTGCCCGCGAACTAAATTGGGATGAGGAACAGCTAAAAGATCTTAAAATGGGCGGCTTGCTTCATGACATTGGTAAAATAGGCGTTCCGGATTCTATTTTAAACAAACCGGGCCCGCTCTCTCCCGAAGAATTTGAAATTAT
>CAZKYQ010000178.1:0-4638 GCA_964556975.1 uncultured Ignavibacteria bacterium | reverse complement strand
GATAAAGCAAGGGAAATCATCATTTCTCCTCAATATTCCCATTTTACTTTAGATGTTATTTGCTATATTATACGGTTATGAAATATGCTGTAATCCTCAATCCCACAAGCGGCCGCGGAAAAGGTCTGGGGGTAATCCCGAAACTCCAAAAATGGGCAAAGAAAAACAAGGTCAAATACGAGTTCTTCACCACCAAGGCCCCCGGCGGCGGGCATAAGCTGGGCCGTTACTGTCGGTTAGAGATGTTTGAAAGAGTAGTTGTTATCGGTGGCGACGGCACCGTGAACGAAGTTGGCTCCGCTCTTGTGGGATCGGATATTGTTCTGGGGCTTATCCCCGGAGGCACCGGCAACGATTTTTTCAAGATGATCAATGATAACGGTCGGCATGCAAATATCTTTAAAACAGCCTTTTTCGGCGAACCTCGCGAAGTCGATGTCGGTATGATAAACCAGAGGCCGTTTTTCAACAGCGTTGGAATCGGTTTCGACGCGGAGGTGGCTAAGATTGTTCATCAGAACGAAAAATCGTCAGGAATCCAAGCCTATCTTGGGGCAGTATATAAGGCGTGGAGAAACCTGAAACCGCTTAAGGTTTCATTCGATCTGGATGGAGTGAATTTGCGAAAAGAGGTAACGCTGGTATGCGTTGGCAACGGACGCAGTTCAGGGGGAGGGTTCTATCTAACGCCCGGCGCCCGAATTGATGACGGCCTTTTCGATATCTGCATAATCGACGCGCTTCCAAAAAGCAGGATATTCCAGTACCTTCCGAGGACATTAAACGGCAGCCATGTTCGTCTGGAAAACACCTGCATTTATAGAAGCAAAAAAGTTGTGATTAGATCAAAGACCAGATTGGCGGTCCATATCGACGGCGAACCAATGGTCCCGTCTCAAAAAAAAGTCGAGTTTATTTTTGATGAAAAAAAACTGCTTGTTTCTTCACCCAAAACCAATGAAAAATAAGATTCTTAATTACTCGATAATCGTATCAACTGTTTTAATACTGTTTACCGCGCCCGCCAAGTGTCAAAGGCAAGACAGCGTGGCGGTCCGCAAAACCAATCCGACAGGCGCCTTGTTTCGTTCTGTGTTTGTTCCGGGCTGGGGCCAATTCTACAACAGGAAATATATAAAATCGGCAGTTATAGCCGGAATCGAAATTTATCTTATTAATGAGGCTTACCATTACCGGCACAAGGCCAATATCCATAAAGACCATTTTACAAGCGCCGTTATCGATACTGCCTACCGGGACGCGGAATTCGCGCTCTACGAAAAAGCCCTCGATAAGCGGGGCAACGCATCCTGGTTTCTGGCGGCGACTATTTTCTTTTCGATGTTTGACGCCTACGTGGACGCGCATCTGTCCGATTTTGATCAGACCGATAAAGCTTTCGATGTTTATATTGGCCCCGGGCGCGATGAGGACATAAAAGCCGTAATAACATTTAACTTGCCATGAATATTATCGGAATATCGGGAAGCCCGACCGGGGGATCATCAACCGACATTATTATAGATGCCGTTTTAGGCGGTATTGCAAAAGACCGCGTTAAAAAAAGACTAATCCGCCTCAATGAAAAATCAATTTTGCCATGTCAGGCTTGCGGTAAAAGCCCGGAGCCGGATTTCTGTTTTTTCCATGATGGCATGGATGAACTGTATAATCTATTAAGCAAATCCGAAGGTATAATACTCGGTTCGCCCCTCTATTTTGATTCTGTATCGGCCCAGACGAAACTGTTTATCGACAGGACGAACTGCCTCAGGCCCGTAGATTTTTCAAACCCCGGCGAGCCGAAAATTAAAAAACCGTTATTTAAAAACAAAAAAGGCGGAATTGTTCTGGTAGGAGGAAAAGAGGGCTACTTTTCTGGGGCGTTGCGGACAGCCAGAGGTTTCTTTAAGTGGGCGGGAATGGATATTGTATTTGAATTGATATTCAGGAGTAACAGCTTCAATGTCGGCGAAGCGAAAAACGATAAAAAAATACTTGCCGAAGCAAAAGAGTGCGGAGATAAGCTATACGAAGCCATTGTTTCTAAAAAGTAAAAAGGGGAAACTGACAAGCTCTTGAATTTCCGTTGTGCCGTCAGGTGGCCTCACCTGACGGTATTACGTGTCAGGTCAGGCGACCCGACACCACGATTAAATCCCGATGGGCCAAAGATTAAAGAGCCGTTACTTAAGGGAAAAAAAGGAGGAATTGTTCTGGTAGGAGGAAAAGAGGGCTACTTTTCTGGGGCGTTGCGGACAGCCAGAGGTTTCTTTAAGTGGGCGGGAATGGATATTGTATTTGAATTGATATTCAGGAGTAACAGCTTCAATGTCGGCGAAGCGAAAAACGATAAAAAAATACTTGCCGAAGCAAAAGAGTGCGGAGATAAGCTATACGAAGCCATTGTTTCTAAAAAGTAAAAAGGGGAAACTGACAAGCTCTTGAATTTCCGTTGTGCCGTCAGGTGGCCTCACCTGACGGTATTACGTGTCAGGTCAGGCGACCCGACACCACGATTAAATACGAAGCCATTGTTTCTAAAAAGTAAAAAGAGAATTATAATTGGCAGACGAGAAGAGGCTGTTCCAAAAGTTAGCTTTTCCAGTCATCGCGAGGAGCGGAGCGACGAAGCGATCTCCACAACCCAACGATTTTTAATATTGTATTATAAGCTATTTCGATTCGAAAACTATTCTTGCGCGTTTCTTTTTAATCGGATTTCAATTTTCTTTAAATATTCTTTTGTTTTCTTGTAAGTTTTCTTATGTCTTTTTCGTACTTTTTTAGAAGCATCGTAGGTTAAAATCGTTTCAAATTCGGCTTTCGCCTCTTCTGTTTTTCGCATTTCATATAGGCAAACGCCTTTTCGATAGCGGCAGAAAATGAGGTTATAATAATTTTGCGCGCCGAAAGAATTCAGGGATTCTATGAGTTCGTCGTAGTAGTTTTGCGCTTTTTTCAAATTGCCAAATCGCCAGTAAACGCCCCCAAGTATCCATAGCGATACGCGCCCTCCCGATGTTTCATCATAGAGCGCCTGGCCAACCTTCGCCGCTTCACTCAATTTATTCTGATGGATCAATGCCCAGGCCAAGCCTGTTTCAGCGGGCCTGGCAGAGAAAAATGAACTGTCTCTGGCAAGCCGGAGTTCGTCCAAGCCTTTTGCTCTATTATCCGGGAGAAAAGGGATATACTTCGACAGCCGGGCCGAAGACCAAAAATGATAATTCCCCATGCCGGTATAAGCGTCATAAAGGAGCGGATCAAGTTCAAGCGCTTTGGAAAATTCACCTTTGGCTTTCAGTCCTTCAATTAGCGATTTTAGCCAGCTTTTTTGTTGGCCGTGCCAAATTGATTTATAGGCATGCGCTGTGCCAAGGTAAAAGCGGCCCCATGGATCATCGGGGTTTTTCTTTAGCCAATCTTTCAGTACTTTCATGGATGAATCTATATGCGCGAAAAACTCTTTTCTTTTGGAGTAATCTTCCGCATCGGCCATTTCAGCATGGAGAACACTAGCGAAAACCAGATGATATAGCGGCTTTCCGGAAAGAGTGTCATTAATTGTTTCCGCGCTAACGCGGGCGGCGTCAAAACTATCGGCATAAACAAAATCAATGGTTTCCCTAATTGTTGCCAAGTCGGTTTTGCCGGGACGCAAGGTCGCGCCGAACAAAAATTGAGTTGTAGCAATGAATATTAATGGAATTGTTAAAAGGTCCTTAATTCTCATAATAAATTATATTTACAGGCAAATGAGACGATTGTCGATTATTTTTCTTTCCTTATAATATTAGCGGGTTCCCATTCTGAAAAATTGATTTTCGTTTCATTTTTATCTATTGATCGAATTGCCTTCAAAAATAGTTAATTATTCTGTATAAAATAATGACAGATTCCCGGCCTTTTTCGAATGCATAGAATTGCAAGTTATCTTCGATGTTTGCAATCCCGAAAATATCTTTTATAAACAGCTCGGCTTAAATCGAAATTTCAAATATAGTTACAAGGCCTGATTTCAAGCCCGGGGAATCCGCAATATCAATTTTCAATATTTGCATATTGAGAGAAGCCATAATCTACCGGATTTCCAATCATTCATGGAATTTAAGTTTGCCAAAATCATGTCGAAGATTATTGCAAGACGTTAATAAGCGGCGTCCGAATGCGGAGGAAATATTAATATGGCAAAAATTCTTGTAGTAGACGATCAGAAAGCGTTGCGCAAGAACCTTGCTTTTTATCTGAAAAGCCAGGGCTACGAGATAGACACTGCGGAATCTGGCGAGGAAGCCCTCGGAAAATTAAACAATACATATTTCGACGTTGTAATTACCGATTATAAGATGGGCGCCATGACCGGCTATGATCTGATGAAACGCGTTAAAAAGGCCAATCCGTCAACCGAATTTATGATTATGACAGCCTATGGAAATATCCCATTAGCAGTTGAAGTTGTTCGTAATGGGGCCGCGGATTTTATCCCAAAACCATTTGAGTACGCCACGATTCTGGAAAAAATAAAAAAACTCACCGAACACAAATTCGACGCGGATGTTACGGAGACAGCCCAGCTTTCTCAAATGATAGCGTCCTCTCAAAAAATGAAAGACGTTCTTGATCTTGCCAACAGAG
>CAZKYQ010000177.1:2481-4682 GCA_964556975.1 uncultured Ignavibacteria bacterium | reverse complement strand
AGTGAAAGGCAGGCAAAAGGTTTTAGACAAGCGTACTAATTGAGGAACCGGGCGGCTTTTATCAATTCTTTATTAAAATGAAGCTGTGCAACTCTACAAATAATCTACATTATTGGAGAATATTGTTCAATAGTTATTTGTAGATATCATTTTCAGACATCTTAGGTTTCAGTTTTATTTATTGTAATCTCCATGATACCAACGTGTTAGATAGTCGAAAACGGCTTTATTGTCCTTGTGGCACAGGTATTGCTTTTAAACTGAGGCAGATGTTTGAAACCTAACTTTTGACGGAGGAAAAGAAAATGAAACGTTCAATGATTTTAACAGCAATTGTGGCGACAGCGGTGTTTTCGCTGATCGCCATTGCCCCGGCCCAGAATATGAAGATGATGGGTGGAGATATGAAAGATAAGGGCCACGGCATGGGGAAAGATTCAAAAATGACGTGCATGATGGGCAATATGTCCAAAGAATGCCAGATGATGTCAGACAGCTTTGGTGATCTCCAAAAACACTTCGATTCCATGATGAACATGGACAACATGTCTGATCTGAAGACGGAGATGCAGAAACATCAGCAAATGATGTCTTCGATTAGCGACAAAATGTCAGAACACCGGGGAATGTGCAAGGACATGATGTCTAAAATGGGATCGGGCGGCATGGAAGGCAATATGATGGATATGAAATCAAAATCAGGCGAACAAGGCCATGACCACTAGTATTGCTAGGCGTAATAATCAGGGGGGATGGCTCAGAAACCATCCCCTCCATGAAAGGATTTTAAGGTGAAGAAAATGGAAAAGACAAAATACGGATTCAGGCTCGAGCTGCTCCAGGATTTCGATAACGCTTTGGAGCTGACGACGAGCGCTCTTAAGGACCAGGGATTCGGCATATTGACCGAAATCGACGTAAAGGAAACGTTGAAGGAAAAACTGGATGTTGATTTTAAAAAGTACAAAATTCTCGGCGCGTGCAATCCGCCCCTCGCTCATAAAGCGCTCACAATCGAAGAAGAGATTGGCCTGTTGCTTCCCTGCAACGTCATAGTATATGAAGCTGGTAAAGGCAAAACAAGGGTGTCGGTGATTGATCCTTACGAAGCAATGAAAGTCGTGGGAAACCCCGAGATTGAGCATATTGCCGGGGAAGCGAGAAAAAAACTTGAATTATCGCTGCTGAATTTATCCGCGGCGGCAGTAGAGAAAGTCGGGTGATCTAAATGATGGGTATGGGTTTCGGATTTGGCGCGTTGGGGATGATACTTTTCTGGGTTGTCATTTTAGTGGGGATCGCATATTTAGTTAAATACATGGTTTCTCAAGACAAACCCCGCGGAGAAATATCATCTCCGGTGGAGATTCTAAAGAGGCGTTACGCGTCCGGTGAAATCTCGAAAGAAGAATATAAGCAGTTGATGAACGATTTAATGAGGGTTTAAGGATAAAAGGTAATGGGAAATTTAATTTGGCTTCTGGCGTTTGGCGCGTTGTTTTTCTTTATGATGCGCTGGGGTTGCGGGGGCGGCCATAACCATGAATCCCACAACAAAGGCGGCCATGAGCAAAACGAAGATAAATCGGGCGGCTGTCATTAGAAGAGAAACCATGAATAGATTGAATTTCAAAACCGTGGCATTCACGCTAAGCGTCTTTTTAACGTTCAGCTATCTTGTGTGCGTGATTTACGGATTAATATTTCATGAGTTTGCCATGCACCAGGCGTGGGAGGCTCTTTTGCCCGGGTTTTATTGGTTGACATGGGGAACGTTTTTCCTGGGTTTTATTGAAACGATCATCTATGGCATTTACATCGCCCTGGTAATTGTTCCCCTATATAATTTTTTCCAGATAAAATTTAATAGTCGAAATGGGGAGAATATTTCATGATATCTAAAGATCCCGTTTGCGGAATGGAAGTAAACATCCCGTCTGAATATCAGCTAAAGTATGAGGGTCAATCATACTGTTTTTGTAGTATTGGGTGCTTAAACAAGTTTGAATCCGCGCCAAACAAATATTTGAATGACGGAGATGGGGATAGCGAGCATTCTTTAAACCAAGGTAATAAAGCAACTGCTGGCGTGAGTAGACAAGAGAAGCAAAATCGGAAAACCGCTTATACCTGTCCGATGCACCCGGAGATAACACAAAATGAACCGGGAAACTGCCCCAAATGCGGCATGGCGCTGGAGC
>CAZKYQ010000177.1:0-2381 GCA_964556975.1 uncultured Ignavibacteria bacterium | reverse complement strand
AACAATGGAGGAAGAAGAGAATCCAGAGCTTATAGATATGACTCGGAGGTTCTGGGTCAGCTTAGCGTTATCGATCCCCCTTTTGTTCGTGGCGATGGGAGATCTTATACCGGCTATCCACGTAATGCTGAACAACCTCGCATCTCCCCGTGTTCTGACATGGATTGAACTATTGCTCGCGACTCCGGCCGTTCTCTGGGGAGGTCTGCCGTTTTTTATAAGAGGGTGGCAATCAGTTATTAATCGCAGCCCCAATATGTTCACTCTTATCTCGATGGGCACGGGCGCGGCTTACGCATATAGCCTTATCGCGGCCCTCTTTCCCAGGATTTTTCCGGACGCATTTCGGAATGAGGTCGGAGAAGTTGGAGTTTATTTTGAGGCCGCGGCAATAATAGTCGCGCTGGTACTTCTCGGCCAGGTTCTGGAGCTTCGGGCCCGCAGTAAGACAGGCGCCGCCATCAAATTGCTTCTGGGGCTTGCTCCTAAAACAGCGCGCCTTATAAAGGATGACGGCAACGAAGAAGACGTTCCTCTCGATCTGGTTCGGATTGGCGATAAATTGCGCGTCAGGCCCGGCGAGAAAATACCGGTTGACGGAATAATTGTAAAAGGAACAAGCTCCGTTGACGAATCCATGATTACGGGGGAACCGATTCCAGTGGAGAAATCAGCAGGCGACAGAGTTATAGGAGCCACAATTAACGGTACGGGATCGGTTGTGTTAGAAGCCGAAAAAATTGGAGCGGATACTCTTTTATCGCAGATAGTGAAGATGGTAGCGGACGCCCAGCGCAGCCGTGCCCCGATTCAAAAACTTGTCGATGTTGTGGCCGCGTATTTCGTTCCCGCCGTGATTGTCTCTGCTGTAATCACGTTCATCGTGTGGGCGTTGGTTGGTCCTGATCCGAAGCTCGCGCATGCTCTAATCAATGCCATCGCTGTTTTAATTATCGCGTGTCCCTGTGCGCTCGGCCTTGCAACCCCGATGTCTATCATGGTGGCCACCGGCAAGGGAGCCACTGTCGGAGTTTTATTTAAAAACGCTGAGGCTATCGAGGTTCTAAGAAAGGTAAATACGCTGGTGGTCGATAAAACCGGCACGCTGACTGTTGGCAAACCCAAACTTGTGGCGTTAAATCCTGAACCGGGCCATTCTGATGATGAATTATTGAAATTCGTGGCCAGCCTTGAGCGCAGCAGCGAGCACCCGCTTGCGGCCGCTATCGTCAAAGGCGCGGAAAAGCGCGGGATTAAATTTGAGGAAGCCGCCGATTTTGAGTCCATTACAGGCAAGGGAGTGATAGGCAAAGTGGATGGCCGCAGGGTAGCCCTTGGCAATAAGGCTCTTATGGACCAGCTTAACGTAAATGTCGAAAAGCTGATTGATAATGTGGAAAAAATGCGCCGGCAAGGTCAAACGGTTATGTTTATCGCTATTGACGATCAGATCGGCGGCCTTATTGGCGTAGCCGATCCTATCAAAGAAACCACGGCGGAAGCGATCAAACAATTGCATGACCGCGGTATTTCAATAGTTATGCTTACTGGTGACAGCGAAACGACAGCAAAAGCGGTTGCGGATGAACTGGGTATCGACGAGGTATTCGCGGACGTTCTTCCGGACGAGAAAGCGGACGCCGTTAAAAAACTGCAGCAACGCGGACGATATGTCGCCATGGCCGGCGACGGGATCAACGACGCTCCGGCATTGGCCCAGGCGCAAGTCGGTATCGCCATGGGGACAGGAACGGATGTTGCCATGGAAAGCGCCGGAGTTACTTTGGTAAAGGGAGACCTCAGGGGAATAATACGCGCGATACATCTCAGCCGATATACGATTCGAAATATCAAACAAAATTTGTTTCTGGCGTTTATATATAATTCACTTGGCGTTCCTGTAGCCGCCGGTGTTTTGTATCCTTTCTTTGGCATATTGCTCAGTCCCATTATTGCGGCCGCGGCTATGAGTTTCAGTTCCGTATCAGTAGTAGGCAACGCTCTTCGACTGCGAAGGGTGAATGTATGAGCAATAGGGCCATAGGCCCTCATCGGGCCGGGAATCAAAAAAAAAGTGAGGTTACCATGTGGACGGGCCAGTTTTCCACTAAGAGTCAAACGTATTCAAAGGTTGTCACTCTTATCTTCCTGGGAATAGTAATATTCCTTCTGCTGACCGAGCATAGGGACCATCTAATTCAATCCATTGATCGCTTGGGAATAAACAGCCGAAAAGGGGATTAATAATATTAGTGACAAAAGTAGATAAACTCTTAACATCTACTCCCTCCTTGAAATGTAAGGCTAAAACCCTATCTTAAATTCAATAGTTTAATTGTAATGTATTCTTGGGGCGCTCTCGCTCTGGCGAAATAGATTCC
>CAZKYQ010000176.1:0-4720 GCA_964556975.1 uncultured Ignavibacteria bacterium | reverse complement strand
GTTCTGATTTCAAGAGCGAGGGCAAAAACCCGGTTTGTGGTGATGAGATTGAAGTTAATCTCAAGCTGGACGGCGATATTGTCGAAGATGTTTCAGTTGAATGTCTTGGGTGCGCCATATCAATAGCGTCGGGATCAATGCTCGTAGAAACGATCCGAGGAAAAAAAATCGATGATGTTAAAAAAATCGCCAAAATAGTTAAGTCAATATTAAAAGGCGAGGTGCCAGACGAAGATTTTTATCTTGGAGACCTTGAAGCTCTCGAAGGCGTTAAGAAATTTCCCGTAAGAATAAAATGCGCCCTGCTCTCATGGACAACCCTTGTCGAAGGCATAAAAGATTGGGAAAATAATAAAATTAATAAAGTGGTTACGACGGAGTAGCTATGCCGACAAAATCAGAAATTATGGCAAAGATTGAACCGGTGGAAGATCCCGAGCTTGGATTAAGCCTTATTGACCTCGGGCTCATTTACGATGTTGTAGTACTTGATAATAGAATCGTAAATGTTTTTATGACGCTGACTACTCCGGGATGTCCATACGGACCGCAATTGATTCAATCGGTCAAAAACGCCGTAAAGGAATTGGATGGCGTTGATAAGGTTGATGTTGAGCTTGTATGGGACCCGATCTGGGACCCGGCTGAAATGGCGACCGAATATGCCAAAGATGTATTGGGAATCTGGTAAATAGATTCCGATAAACAAAAATCGTCTTTTAAATTTTATATCTCTATTCCGCAGGCGGGCAATCAGTGCAATACAAAAGAACACCTGTACCTTTGAAATACGCTACCATATAAGTAACGTCGAGTCCGTTGACTGAACATGATCCGTTGGCATCAGCCCCAACCATGAGATTGCCATGCGGATCGCAAAGGCAGGTATCGCTTGGAGCGGGTCCGCCCTTCAAAAAACTAACCAAATAGATCACATCAAGACCGTTGGCGCCGCCTGAGCCGTTGGCATCGCCGGGGATGTACTGGCAGTTTAGACCGATAATGGCCACATCCACAATGGCGGTATTTCCCGATGATACATTAATGCCGGTAATTGTAGTATCGCGGTAACCTGACATAGAGAATGCGATATCATAAGTACCGTCCAATAATTCGTCAAATGAGTATGAACCCGCGCCGTCCGATGTATCCATCCTTCCTAATCCAACAAGTTCTGCAAGAACGCCATCCAATACATTCAAGCTGTCATCGGTGATTATGCCTCCGATATTTCCATACTCAATAAGGCGGAAATAATTCAATTCGTTGCTGAATATTTCGGGAGCGTGCCCGTTAAATGCCCGGACTTTCCAATAATAAGTCGTGTCATTCATAAGGCAAAAAGGACTCAGCCATGTCGTATCGGATAATGCTCCGGAAAGGATCGGGCTGGGAAACAAAGGACTCAAATCAACCATAACTTCATAATCAACAGCGTACCCGGAATCGGGGTCGTTGCTGGCTTCCCACTCGAAATTAGGGAAACATGTACGAATGGTATCACCGGGCGCTGGTGAGATAAGGCTGAAAGGATCAAGAGCGTAGACCCCCGCCAAAGTAGTTATGCCCTCCTTTGCGCCCTGCAGTATTCTGCGTCCGTTGTCGGATTGAACGAATAGCACGACCTCGCAATTATCCTCATCGAGTTGTGAATTTAATGTGAAGTTTTGATTAAAGGTCAAAGTATCACCCTGGCTGATCGAAAAGCTAATCCCCGATGTGTTGGGGAGCATGTCTCGGAAAGTATGGTCGTGATACCGGCCATTTGAGTAAAGTTGAGATTCGGTAACGGCGGTCCTGACTTTGAGATTGGAGTAGTTTATCTGTGCCGTGGCGATTATCGTGATATCCAAATCTACATTTCTATTTGAATTATTGAATGAGCCTGAAATTTCTATTTCTAGAGGAGACGCAATACTCATTTGGCCGCCAATTAATCCATTCCAGGTATTGGGGAAATATTGCCCATCAATAGTTCCATTTATAAAGAGATGGGGCGTATAATACTGCGGCCCATAATAAGTGATTCTGGCGGAATTTTCAGTAGAGTTGAAATTATAGTAGGGATCGCTACCGGTCCACCAGCTATGATAACGTACAACAGCCAGACGCGAACCGTAACTATCTAACAACTGATCTAAGACCAGATCAGCGGCGGGACAGCTTGGTCAGTTAACATTTGTAATCATCTCCGCGACAACAATCCTTTGAGACGCCGCCGCAGGCAATGACCCTAAAATATTAATTGCAAACAGTATAAAAAACATGATTGATTTATGCATTAGATCCCTTTCCCTAGCGGCATATTTTAATTTCAAGCCTCCGTAAATGAACACGTTCTTATTACCAATTATAGCAAAGCACGACATATTTGTCAAGAAAATGAATAGGTAATTTGTGTTTTTTGAAGATGACCTATTGAGCTGAATGTACTGAGCAACTGTTTTTTCATTAAATATTTCAGGAACACTTCTTTAAGAACATGCGTTTTCTTCTTCAAATAATTTTTTCTTGGAAAGACTAAACTAATAAGATATAGTAAATATAGATAAATACTAATTTTTAAAACAGGAGGTCGGTTGGAAATTATCACAGGTAAACTACTTGAATGGGGAAGCTTATACGGCCCCCGCATTATCGGCGCTATCGCGATTCTTGTTTTGGGTCGGATCGCGGTCGGCATTTTGATTTCAATTGTCGGGCGCCTGATGGACAAAAGCAAGGTCGATGAAACGCTGACAAAATTTGTTTTAAGCCTGACAAAAATAGCCCTTTTGACATTCGTTTTTATCGCGGCGTTAAATTCGCTTGGGGTTCAAACGGCCTCGTTTATTGCGGTATTGGGCGCGGCAGGCCTGGCGGTCGGTTTTGCTCTTCAAGGATCGCTGTCGAATTTCGCCTCGGGAGTAATGCTTATAATATTCCGGCCATTCAAAAGCGGAGACTTTGTCGAGGCGGGCGGCACCAGCGGTTCGGTTGAATCCATTCAAATCTTCAACACAGTCTTAAAAACGCCGGATAACAAATTAGTAATAGTACCAAACAGCAAAATCACGGGTGATAATATCGTCAATTATTCTGCTATGGAAATGCGAAGAATCGATTTTGTCTTTGGAATCGGATACGATGACGACATCAGGAAAGCCAAAGAAACCCTGGAGCGGATATTATCTGAGGATAATCGCATATTGAAAGACCCCGCGCCTGTCGTGGCTGTTTCTGAGCTTGCCAACAGCTCGGTGAATTTCGCTGTTAGGCCCTGGGTTATGACGGCAGATTATTGGACGGTTTATTTTGATATCACGGAAAAGGTAAAAATTACATTTGATGATATGGGTATCTCCATACCGTATCCGCAGACGGACGTTCATTTGCATCAGGTGGCAATGAACGATTAAATGAAAGGACTTGCTATGAAAACAATAGCGATAATTCTATTAATAATAGGAGCAATGTTTCTGCTCTCCGACGTTCAGGCGGAGCCCTGGTCGAAATCATTTGACACGGATTTTACAATGACCCAGAACTCATATTCCGACAGCTGGACCGGGGGCGAGGCCGGGAATATCAGCTGGGTCTGGAACGCCAACGGTCTTTTTGAAAAACAGCTTAGCCCAAAATTCAAATTCAGAAACAGCTCCAAGTTCTCATTCGGGCAGACACATACTCAGGATAAGGAAACCAAAGATTGGGCCAAACCGCAGAAATCCACCGACCTGATCGATATCGAAAACTTAGGGCTTTTTACGCTTGATTCGTACGTCGATCCCTTCGTCGGTTTACGGTTCGAATCGCAGTTTTTGGACGCGTCGGTTGCCGACGTTAGTCGCTACATCTCCCCTCTCAAAATTACAGAGTCCGCCGGAGTAGCGAGACAGTTTTACAAAAATGAAAAAGACGAGCTATTAAGCAGGCTTGGTTTCGCGTTCAGGCAGATTATGACAAAGGTCGTAACCGATACACTTCTGGCAATAACGGAAACAGAGACAACCAATGATGGCGGCCTGGAGTCGGTGACCGACCTTAAAATGACGTTATCGGAGACCTTGAGTTTCACTACAAAGCTATCGTTGTATAAAGCGTTGTTTTTCTCAGAGTCGGATGCTGTTGTTGGAACGCCGCAGGAGGATTACTGGAAGGCTGTCGATGTTAATTGGGAGAACAGGTTGTCAGCATCGGTATCGAAATATATTACGGTCAGCCTGTACGCGCAGTTATTGTATGACAAAGAGACCGACCTGCATGGACGGTTCAAAGAGACATTGGCGCTGGGTGTAACGTATAAGTTGTTTTAGATTCTTAGATATGTAGGGGTTTGATTAATCAAACCCCTACGATATTTGTCGGGTTTCTCTCCGACTTCGGCGGATCGGAATCCGACCTACATTTCCGGTACTAATTTACTTTAGAGCAACCAATTATGGTAGGGGTTCAATATATTGAACCCTCATTGGATATAATATTTATCCTCTGACCATTTTGCAGGATTATTCACTATATATTCCCTTACCGCATTGAATTCTTTTTCATTTCTGATAATGCGATCGTAGAAATTCCTCTGCCATTGAAAATCTGCAAAACCGTTATTATTGCTCCAGCGAGTAACCGATGCTTTATAAGCTCGGACAATAGATCCTAAAGTCTTAGGAATAGTCTTTTGGAATTTGTGTTTTGGGGGCTCAAAATATTGAGCCCCTACCGGAGGTTTATCATCTTTCAA
>CAZKYQ010000175.1:0-4803 GCA_964556975.1 uncultured Ignavibacteria bacterium | reverse complement strand
CATAGTTACTACCATGAACACATCCGCGCACAGGTCGGCAGGAACGACGTCACCGCCAGGAAGTTTGCGGCATAGCCGCCGCGACAGTGTCGGCTTTGATTCGTCGCAAGGGATATCCCGCGGCGGTTTGGGGACGGATATTTGAATCGGCGCACCAGCCGAACGAGTACACGGACATATCGAATATTATCGGCGACGCCAAAATATTCGCCCATATATTTATGGGGGGATGATAACTTGATTCATATATAGATGGATAATTTTGATAAAGCTTCGGATCTTCCCGGCAGTATCCCGGTAGCCGCACCATTTGTGGCGGCTTACCTGATAAAGATTGTCGAAACCGATGCAAAGTGCCTTCTGTTAAAAAGAAACGTCGAGCCTTATAAAAATATCTGGCAACCTGTTACCGGCAGGATTGAGGCCGGCGAGAAGGCCTGGCAAGCGGCACTGCGTGAAATAAAAGAGGAAACAGGACTTACACCCGACAGGTTCTACTCCGCGAACTTTATCGAACAGTTTTATGATATAAAACGGGATATTGTCGCACTTGCGCCGGCCTTTGTCGGGTACATCGATACAGAATCAAAGATTAAACTTTCCAATGAACATAAGGAATTCCGTTGGGTGAGTTTCAGCGAAGCCTGTGAAATGGTGGAGTTTGCTCCGCAGGCTAACGCGTTGAAGCATATTCAAATCTGTTTTGTGGAAAGCAAACCAAATGAGTTTTTGAGGATATAATTATAATTTTTTCGCAATATCTACGGGAATAAATTACAGACTCATTTGTATATAATCCGACTGCTTTCTATATGGTATCTTCATCCCCAGAATGGCTGAAAGTACCCATTGTGAAGCCCGGATTTTTCAAAAAAATCAAGTGCATCTTTATATTCGAAATCATTAAGCCGGCTATTGAGGCTTTCAATTGTGTCGGCTTTATAAGCAGGGAAATATTGGCTCATCAATGATATATATGTTTCAGTAGATACTTTGTTTGCCAGAAATTCGAAAATCTTCTTCGAACCGGAAATACCGTTGGGCAAAACAAGATGCCTTATTAAAAGCCCCCGGATCGCAACGCCTGGTTCATCAAATGTCAGATCGCCGACCTGCCTGTGCATCTCTTTTATAGCGGCCCGGTTTATCTCGGGATAATTTTCCGCGCTCGAATAACATACTGCCGACTCGTCCGACGAATACCGCATATCCGGCATATATATCTCTACTATGCCGTCAAGCATTTTCAAGGTTTCGACTTTATCATACCCGGAGGAATTGTAGACTATGGGCAATTCCAGTCCCTGCTTAAATGCCAAAAGCATCACCTCCATAAGCTGCGGTACGTAATGGGTGGGCGTAACGAAATTAATATTATGCGCGCCCCTTTTTTGCAGCCGGATCATTTGAGTGGCGACCTCGTCGGTTGTCATGTAATCGCCATGCCTGAGTTGGCTGATAGGATAGTTCTGGCAGTAGACGCATTTCAAGTTGCATCCTGATAGAAAGATCGTGCCTGATCCGCTGCTGCCTGAAATCGGCGGCTCCTCGCCGTGGTGAAGATTTGTCGACGAAACCTTTAAACGGGAGTCAACACCGCAATGGCTGACCTCGCCTTTATTGCGATTTATATGACATTCGCGGGGACAGACTGTACAATCATAGAGAAGCGACAGAGCGGCGGGAATCCGATCCTCCAAAAGCGCGATTTTTGAGTCGGTGTGAAAGCGGGCCATCAAGAAAATATAGTACAGATATATTTCTATGCAATTGAATTAATCAACAATACTACAACCCAACCGCTCCCCGCTCTACCTCAATTAGCACCCATTCCCACGCCCTCTGCCTTTGAAAACATATTTGAGGTTATCAAACAAGAGGTTTTTTAGGGTCTTCTCAGTATTGGAGCGGAGCGCTATGTAACAGCCATCGCAGGTATTGTTTTTGGCGAACTTCTCGATCAGTTCCTCCCGGCTGTCATAGCGCGTTTCTATAAACATGGCGCAGGGAGTAATGCGGCCGTCGGGATTGACAATGAAAAATCGTTTTCCCGTTTGACAGTTTGGCGCATGACAGCCGTTTTTATAAAACCGGTTAAACGCCCTCATCACCTTCTCCGGGTTCATCACCGCGAAATAATTGTTTTCCGGCGCGAACATTTCGTCAATAATAGAATCGAGTTTTTCCGTATCCTGCGGGTGGCGTAGGTTGTACTGCGGGTCGTTTGTGCGCAAGTCGGTATAGGTTGAAAAGTTCAGCCTTGCGCCCCACTCGGTAACTTTGCGCGCGATATCGAGCAGGTAGGGATAGTTGGAGCGGGTAATACAGCAGTTTGTTATAACATCATCATAGCCCAGCGAGATGAGTTCCGGAATCAGGTTTTCCAGATGTTTGAAAAGTCCAGGTATTCTGCGGAAATCGTCATGGCGCTCATCCGGGAAATCAATCGATATGGAGAATTCCTTTACACCCGCCTCTCTCAATACGAGATACTTCTCTTTTGTCATAAGCGACGCGTTTGTTACAAGAGCAATAAGAGGGGGCCTTTTAGGACGATTCAACGCCCTCACTATATCCGGGAGGTCATCCCGCAACAACGCCTCGCCGCCGGCGATTTGTATAACCACAGGTGTAAACTGATCGAATATCTTTTTATAATCTTCAGGCCTGAGCTGGTTGTCATCGACCTTGGCGCCCTTATCGCAATGGCGGCAATTTGCTGTGCAGTTGTGAGTCACTTCCAGCGCGACTGAAAGCGGCCGGTCTTGTATAATGTTTTTTATTGCGCGCGCGGCTATCCTCGCGACAAACGGCGCAGAGATGTTGGCCATATCACTCCCTATTGTGGCAGTTCAATCATGTTATAATAATACAAACATCTACTCCCATCTTAGCGCGTCGATAGGATCGAGCAGCGACGCTTTGCGGGCAGGATAAATTCCAAAAAACAAGCCTATCGCGAAAGCGAAAGAAAATGACAGCCCTACCGCCCCAGGCGCGATAAGGGTATTCCAACCGAAAAACTCAGTCATTACGGATGATGCCGCTATTCCAGTTAGTATTCCGATCAAGCCTCCAAGAAGCGATAAAATAATCGATTCCATAACAAATTGTATTAGTATATCGCGCCGCCTCGCCCCAACCGCCATGCGGACGCCTATTTCTTTTGTCCTCTCAGTAACCGAAACAAGCATGATGTTCATAATGCCGATTCCGCCCACTATTAGAGATACAAGCGCAACACCTGCCAGAAGGTAAGTAAATGTCTCGGTTGTTTCCTGCCTTGCGGATATGAAATCGGTTTGCGACTGTATAAAAAAATCATTGTCCTGATCCGGACGAAGCCGGTGAGACTTTCTGAGTATTTTTTCAATCTCCATATAAGCGGAGGTCAACATAGACTGGTCTTTAAGCCGGGCGATAAATCGATTGAGATTGTTTATCCCGAAAATCCTTTTTTGCGCCGTTGTATATGGAACGAGAATTATATCATCATAATCCATCCATCCGCCGGAAACGCCCTTGGGTTCGGTAACGCCAATAACTTCGAAACGAAGCCTGCCGATACGAATTATTTTGCCCAATGGGTTTATACCTTCGAAAAGATTTTCAACAATCTTCGCGCCGATGACCGCCACCCTTTTTATTCCCTTAACATCGCGATCAGTGAAATTACCACCATCGGCGATTGTATAATTACGAAGCCCCATATAGGAGGGGCCGGTGCCCACTATCGTAGTGTTCCAATTTTTATTGCCATAGATCACCTGTCGGCTACCGCGTATTTCCGGAATGATGTTATCAACTGCAATACATTCGGCGCGGAGCTTTTTCAGATCGCGTTCGTCCAGTTTTTGAACAGATCCGGCGGCCATCCTGATTCTTCCGTGACGCGGTGCCCCAGATCGGATATAAAGCAGGTTTGTCCCCATAGCTTCAAGCCTGTCGGCAACAGCCTGTTTTGCTCCATGGCCGAGCGAGATCATAGTGATAACAGCGGCAACGCCTATGATTATCCCAAGCATCGTCAATAACGCCCTGGCTTTATTGGCGTATAATGAGGACATGCTTATCCTGAAAAATTCGCTCCAGTTCATTTCTTTTTCTTACTCATTCCCGGTAGGGTGTTCCAGCTTCGTATCCGTTTCAAAAACGCTTCCCTATCCTGAAGCGCCTTGGACATTACTGTTGTTAGAACTGTGTCGCCTTCGGCAAGCCCTGACAATACCTGGGCTTTTTCAAAATTGGATAATCCCAGCTCCACTCTGACCGGTTCCTCGATGCCGTTATTGACTACAATCACCATCTTGAAAGGATTTGTTTTCTTTGAAGCGTTCAAGCGACTTCCATCTTTGCCGCCCTGCCGGTTGCCGCCTCCTCTCGGACGTCGCATCATTCCGCCGCCGGCGCTATGTTCCCCGCCTGCTCCAACCATTCTGGAGATACTGCGCATGTCGGTCAACGCTTCTCTTGGTATTAAAAGCGCGTTCTCTACAAAACCGGCCGTAATTTCAACGCTTGTGTTCATGCCCGACATCAGAAGACCTTCTGAATTGTCCACTTCTATTGTAACATCGAAAGTAGTAACGTTTTGTTCCATTCTAGCTTGAGGATGGATTCGCAAGACTTCTCCCACAAATTCGCGGTCCGGATAGCTTTCCGCTATGATTGTCGCTTTCTGCCCGGGTTGGATTGTCCCGATATCAACTTCATCAACCGAGGTCTTGATATACGCGCGCGCTAAGTTCGCGACTGTGGCAATGATAGTGCCGCCCGAAACCGCCGATATTCCCGACGCGATAA
>CAZKYQ010000174.1:0-4838 GCA_964556975.1 uncultured Ignavibacteria bacterium | reverse complement strand
AAATTATGCAAACTAATCAATTATTCCTTAGTCTAAAGGCCGGACAGTAGTGAAAAAATATAGGAATTTATTATTTGCTTTAAGAAGGTGGATTATTCCGAGGATCATCAAGCACGAATACAATATTCTTTGTTAATCGGGATTTAATCATTTCTTTTTTTTCGTCATCGGTTATATCGGACCAGAATTCATTAAAAAGCTTATCACGCAATTGGGCGACAAAATCTTCCAAATCGTCTCCGGATATTTCTAATGGAACAAAATCGGCATGTTTTTTCATAAAACCCCCTGAATATATAATCGGCCAAAATTAATAAGACTAAACTTCGACCGAAATTCTAAGCCATTTTAAGCCATAAGTTTTCAGGTTTTAGGCAAATAAATCGGGAAATTGTCTAATTTTTCTATTATTTGGGAACGATAAATTATATGTATAGTTTTATCTCATAATGAATTCATTTGATTGTGTGATCGGGCATTTGAGGAAAAGGATAAGTTCATTTGGCAATGGCAAGTTTAAATCTAATTCAATTTTAATTGACATCATTGCAACCATAAATATATTAAGAGATTATGCCCAAAAAAGAAAATAATATTCAATAAAATAAATTACTGTTGGAGGATTGATGCCATCAAAAACATCGGCCCCAAAACCGAAACGAAATAAAACCGGTCTGGATGAAGACGCGCTGTTGAGTCTTTATTATAACCTTGTAAAGACAAGAACGACCGACGAAAGATTAAGAAAACTCTTCCGACAGGGGCGCTATGCAGGCACATATTTTTCAGCTGTCGGACAGGAGGCCACTACAGTAGGCCCAACGTACGGATTGCGAAAAGAAGATATTATCGCCCCATCGCATCGAGAGATTGGCGCGGCCATCACAAAAGGCATTCCGCTTGAGAAGATATTCGCGCAGGTTTACGCGAGATCTAATTCTCCCGACAAAGGAAAATCCCATCCTTGCCACTACGGCGACCGCGAACTGGGAGTTATTCATCCCTCATCAACTGTCGCCAGCCAGTCTATCATAGGGACAGGCTGCGCCATGGCTTTTAAGCTCCAGAAAAAGGACAACATCGTATTGGCATTTTTTGGCGAAGGAGGAACGTCAAGAGGCGGTTGGCATGAAGCGCTGAATTTTGCCGGTATTCATAAACTGCCTATTGTTTATATCTGCCAGAATAACCTTTGGGCGGAATCCGTACCATCAACCAAACAGGCAAATATCGATAACTTTTCCGACAGGGCAAAAGCTTATGGTTTTCCCGGCACAACAATCGACGGCAACGATATTGTTCTTGTTCATAAAACAGCGGTTGAAGCGGTCGATAGGGCGAGAAGCGGCGAAGGCCCGACATTGATAGAATGCAAGACTTACAGATGGTATGGGCATTCCGAAATCGACCCGGCGGATTATCGCACGCAAAATGAAATCGACAAGTGGAAAAAGAAGGACCCGATCGCCCAGCACGAAAAACTTGTATTGGATTTGGGAATACTTACTACGGAAAAACGCGAGGCTATTGTCGCTGAAATCGATCATGAGATCGAGGAAGCTATCAAAATTTGCGAGACAATGAAATATGTTGAGCCGGAAGAGGCTTATAACGATGTTTACTCCGAGGCTTTCCCCGTACGAAGGGATGAGCAGAACAGATGAATGAAAACTCTCAATTAAAGGGTAAACGTCCTTCGGAATCCGCGGTCATGATGACAGAATTGGCGATTCCCAATGACGCCAATATACTGGGTAATGTGCTTGGCGGCCGGGTCATGCACTGGATCGACCTGGCGGCGGCCACAGCCGCGCACCGCCATTGCGAAGCTCTTTGCGTAACCGCGGCCATAGACGCTTTATCGTTTTTAAATCCCATTAAGGTCGGCTATCTCGCGCTACTTGACGCGAAAGTAGTAAGCGTTGGGAAAACGTCATTAATAGTAAAAGTAAACGTGCACTCGGAAAATATGGATACAGGCGAAAAGAAAAAGACATCGGAAGCTTATCTGACTTTTGTATGTCTTGATAAAGACGGCAAGCCGAAACCTGTTCCGCCTGTTATATTCGAAACAGAAGCGGAGAAAACGGAATACGCGAAAGCAAACAGCATTAGGAAAAAGATGCTGGAAATAAAAAGGCAGGAAAACCAATGAAAAAAACCACTCTTATCGAGGCCATCACCGAGGCCTTATACGAGGAGATGGAACGCGATGAAAGGGTGTTCTTAATCGGCGAAGATATAGGGCTGTACGGAGGCGTCTTTAAGGCGACAAAAGGCCTGCTTGATCGCTTCGGACCAGACCGCGTTATTGATTCTCCGATTTCCGAGGTTTACATCGCCGGAGGTTCGGTTGGCGCTGCGATGGCCGGGATGAGGCCCGTGCCGGAGATACAGTTCGCCGATTTTATTACTCCGGCAATGGACCAGCTAATACAGCAAGCGTCTAAAATGAGATACCGCACCGGCGGCCAGTGGACATGCCCAATGACCGTCAGGGTTTGTTGCGGAGGGGACGTTGCCGGCGGATTGTATCATTCTCAAATAAACGAGCAATGGTTTTTCTCTCAACCGGGTCTGATAGTATTGATGCCATCTACGCCTTACGACGCGAAAGGCTTATTGAAATCGGCAATCCGCGGAGACGATCCGGTGATTTACTTTGAACATAAGAGGCTTTACCGTTGGATAAAGGAAGACCTTCCGGAGGAAGATTTCACGGTTCCAATAGGAAAGGCCGCAGTGCGAAAAGATGGGACCGATTTGACTATTGTCGCCTACGGATTGATGTATCACCGGTCAATGCAGGCGGCGGAGGCGCTGGATAAAAACGGGATCTCTGCAGAAGTAATCGATATGCGGACAATAAAGCCGTGGGATATTGAGACAATAATGGAATCGGTCAAGAAAACGTCCCGCGCGCTTCTTGTGCAGGAGGGATCTAAAACCGGCGGAGTAATGGCCGAAGTTTCAGCGACTATTACAGAGGAAGTATTTGATTATCTTGACGCTCCCATTCTGCGCCTGTGCGGACTTGACGTTCCCGCGATACCGTTCGCTCCGCCCATGGAACATTTTTTCCTGCCAAACGCTGAGAAAATAGCCAATGCCGCAAAAAAATTGATGGAATATTGAGGGAGGGAACGTGGAATTCAAAATAGTAGTGCCCCCTTTGGGCGAATCGGTTGTCGAAGGCACAATTGTCAAATGGCTCAAGGCCGAAGGTGAAAAAATCAAAATCGATGAACCGCTTGTCGAAATTATGACTGACAAAATAAATATCGAGATACCATCGTCGCATAACGGCGAGATGATTAAGCATTTGGTACAGGAGAATACGGTTGTAGAGATAGGGACTGAAATCGCGATTCTTGAAATCGAAGGCGAAGGCATAGATTCAAAGGCGTTTCAGACAACGGCCGATGATGGCAAAGAACATACTCCCGCTGAACAGGCTGCCTCGGAACCTGCAGAAGAGTTTGTCGGGGCTACGGCACACCATGCCAAAATGGGCATCCATGCGGACAGCGGCGCGATAGAAGCGGGGATCAAGGCGGTCAAATCATCTCCAATTGTGAGGCGGCTGGCACGAGAGCATTTTATTGATCTCAGATTGCTGCATGGCACCGGCAAAAACAGCAGAATCGGCAAGGATGACGTCATAAAATATATTGACGCCCGGCATACGGTTGACAAAAACAAACCCGATTTTATCTGGCCGGATTCGGAAGTTGAGGAGATTATTCCGATTACCGGAGTCCGAAAAGTTATAGCTGACCATATGGTAAATTCAGCCTTTACGATTCCCCACGTAACAACATTTGACGAATGTGATATATCAAAGCTTGTGGCGTGGCGGAAAAATTATGTAGATAAGATCGAAAACGAACACGGCGTCAGAATTTCTTATATGCCTTTTTTCGTTAAAGCGATAATGTTCGCCGCGAAGAGTTTCCCCTGGATCAATTCTACCTATGACGGCAACGATCTTCATGTAAAAAAGAATTTCAATATCGGCTTCGCTGTCGCTCGCGATAATTCGCTGATAGTTCCCGTGGTAAAAAACTGCGAGCAAAAATCAATTATGCAAATAACCAGGGAAATGAAAGAGCTTGGAGAAAAAGCCAACGCCGACAATCTTGATATGGGCGACATCACCGGCGGAACATTCACAATCACTAACGCCGGAATGTTCGGCGCGACTGCCTCGACTCCGATAATTGCTCATCCTCAAGTCGCGATACTTGGCGTTCATAAAATCACTGAAAAGCCTGTGGTGCGCGACGGTGAGATAGTGATACGACCGATCCTGAATTTCGGATTGTCATTTGATCATCGCGTAATTGACGGGGGCTACGCGGTCAAGTTTTTGCGCCTGATGATTGAATTCCTCGAAGATCCCGATAGCTGGTTGATTGGAGTGATCTGATGGCTGAAAGTTATCAGGTTGTTATAATCGGGGGAGGGCCTGGCGGATATGTGGCGGCGATTCGCGCCGCGCAATTGGGACTCAAAACAGCTATTATAGAAAAAGAAACGCTCGGCGGGGTTTGTCTCAACTGGGGGTGTATTCCGTCAAAGGCTCTATTATATGTGTCGGAGTTAAAGCGAACAATTGAGCATGCCGGCAGGATAGGCCTTAAAGCGGAAAATGTTGAAATTGATATCGACGCTTTACGCAAGCATAAAAACGACACTGTCAAAAGGCTGACCGGCGGCGTTAAACTTCTTCTGGAAAAAGCAGGCGTGAAAATATATACCGGGGAAGCGGCCTTTACGAACCCGAATAGAATCGAAATCATAAAGGGTGTGCATAAAACTTATATCGATTTTGATAA
>CAZKYQ010000173.1:0-4913 GCA_964556975.1 uncultured Ignavibacteria bacterium | reverse complement strand
AACCTTATTGAAATACGCGAGGGTAAGGGCGGAAAATCCCGGACTGTACCGATATCTGAAGAATTATCCAGCGACTTGAAACACTTAATTGGCCAGAAAAAGACTGGGCCGTTGTTTTTATCGCAAAGAAGTGGACCGTTGACTGTTCGACAGGTCAACTGGATTGTCGCCCAGGTGTTGCCTGCTGAGGACCTGAAAGAAAATATCTCGCTAACCCATTTCACTCTCGAGGATGATTGTTTTGCTAATATAGCTCCTATGCGGAAGGATTTCGATCTGGTCTACGACAGATGGCCTGACATCAAAAACTCTGAAGATTTTTTCTTCAGATTATCGGCGGCGTATTTTAGCGCCAGGATGGATTATGTAGACAATTTTAATCTTTCCGGAACAGAAAGAAAGAGGTTGTTCAGGGCCTTGTGCGTGAAGGAAGTGACCTCTTCGTACCTGTTTGACCACGAGGCCTTCCACGCCTCAAACCCATACGGGGACGACGAATTCGCAAACGAATTCATGGCCTATCTGGCGCAGCTTTATAATACCCCGCTGCACATCATCCTCTTTTATCTGGCACGACTGACCGATAACGACGTGCTACCAGTGGAGCGCGATGTCGCCAGGCAGATATTAAAGGGCTTCGCCGCGCACAACAGCATCGAACTCAGCGACTTTCACAAACTGACACCCGAACAGATCAAGAACACGGCCAGGGTAATCTATGTCCAAGCGCACCAAAACCCGAGCATAATAAACCAGTTGAAAGATCCTACACGCTTCCTGACCTTTGAGGACACCTCATGAGTCGTTTGGGGAGATCAGCCGGGAGACCTGCTTCCTGAGAATTTCAGAGCCTTTTGTAAGCCAAACCGAACGCGGGAGCACTACCCCGACACGTCCGCCATTCGCATGAACGAGGTACCAAAATCGCCAACAGAATGCTTTATATAAATCAGGGTCTCCCGTCCCCATGCCAGGAAAAGGCCCGGTGGTTAAGGCACTACGAAGAAGTTCATTCTCATCAATTTCCTGCTCAAGCAACTTGACCAAATCCGGACGATCTTTTCTATATTGTTTTTTTAAGATCTCCTGATCTACCTGTCGCATTCCCCTCAAACCAGGAAAGTATCTCGCCCAAAACGCATTTTCTTCACTTGTGGCCTCTTCCCAAGGCGGATTGCCAATGATGACATCGAAGCCTGAATTTTCGCGCAAGAACAGCTTCAGGAGAATTGACGACTGCAAAACGCCGTCATTTTTGTGCTCATTGGAGCGACCACTCAGGGAAACGAGTAAATTCTTGACTATTCGGGGAGGTTTTTGCATATTCAGAGTAGCGGAAAGGACAAATTATGTTTTTGAAAACTTTACCTGGAAAATCTCGGCTAATACCTTTCAAATTATTATTCCCACTTTTTTCGCATTGCAAATTGTCGGAGAAGATATTTGGATGGTTCACTTTGTGGAGAAAAAAAGCATGATAAGGAGAATCGTATGAAATTATTAAGCAACTCCATTATTGCTATTATAGCAATTTGCGCGGTATTTATTTTTTTGGATTGCTCAGTTGACAAACCTGAAATGCCAACTTGGGAAACCACTTGGGATTTACCGTTGCTCTCATCGACCAAAACGATGGATGATCTTATTTCTAAATTGGACGAGGAAGATATAACTTTCGACAGCCTTGGTAACCCGATATTTATCATCACTGAAAGCATAGATACGACCTTTATTGGTGATAATCTGAATTACAATATTCAAACCGCAGAATCATTTGACACTACTCTGGGAACGGTACATATTGAGGGGATAGATCCGGTAATGTTAAATCTGGATCTAAATAGTCTGGGAATACCGGTTGTCGTAGATTCTATACCTGTTGATACGTCATTATATTCATACCATGATTTACCTGGGTTTGATGAATTTACCTGGGTATATATCGATTCAGGCATTCTGGAACTTCAGGTAACCAATGATATGGGAATAAATTTTGATTCTCTTGCAATTACCGTTTATAATGCCGCAGATACTACAATGCCATTAAAAATGGCAGAATTCGGTGGATTGAATCAAGGTGAAACAAAAACAGACAGTCTCGTTCTTAATGCCGACAGCCTGACAAGCTTCTTAGCTCTGAAAATATTTTCTAGAATTCTACGTCAACCTATATCGGGCGGAAACAACAATTTTAACGTTGTATGCTCGTTCCCAGGTGGCATAATGGTCACAAAAGCGCAGACAGAAGTTCCTCACATTGAACGCTCCTTTGGCGGTGAAATTGCATTGGAAGATACGACGTTTGAAGAACTGTTTATCGAAGAAGCTGTAATTGATTCGGGAAGTTTGATTTTTGATATTATAAATAAAACAAATCTCTCGTGCAGTTTACATATCTCATTACCCCAATTCACTCTCGGTAATAATATCCTAACTATGGATTATACAATTGATAGCTTAGGCACATTAAATGAGCAGATAGATTTAGCAGGTTTTTTAATACAGCCGGAAGGAACCGATACTCAGTATGTAAATTTTAATGCCGTGGCAGTTATGGATTCGACAGCGCCTCGGCAAATAATTATCAGCAATACTGACTCTTTGATAGTAACTGCAACTCTTTCCCAAATTAGCTTGCTTTCGGTAACCGGGATTTTCAAGCCCGATGATGTAACTCTTGAGCCAACTGTTCAGGAAATTGAGGTTCCACAGTTGCTTGAGAATGCTCAACTCACGCATGCAACGATAGATTTAAGGGTTTTTAATAATAGTAATGCCAAAGCTTATATCGACCTCCTGATTACCGCAGATACCGATAGTCAAATTGTTGTCCAAGATACAATATACGGCAAGCCAAGCATCGGCAGCCCGCCGGAAATAACAGTGATACATATTGATTCAATGGCCACCAGGTCCTTTTTAAATCCTCCTCCGACAGCCGTTACAATCACGGGTTCGATTGTTTTTAACCCGGACATACAATCGATCTCGGTAGCTTCTACAGATTTTGTTTTCGGCGAAATGGAAATTTATTCTCCATTGGCTTTTGCCTTAAGCGATACCGTTAATGTCGAAATGGAAATTAATGCCCCCGATATCAGCTCGGGTGACTTTGAAAATTTCGAAGAGACTTTTGAGCATGCAATCATCGATCTTGAACTAACAAACCACCTGCCTATAGGTGCTATTATTAGTATATATATAAGCGCCACAATAAGCGACACAACCATTTTCGATGATGACTCTGACGCCATAATTATAGGACCTCTCGCTTTAGATAGCGGACAGATAGACAGCCTTGGCTATGTAACAGAGGCCATTATCTCTGTTTCCAGTGATTCTCTTGGAAGTAATGAAATAGCGGTATTTAATAATGATACGATCTTCATTGCGCCAAAGGTCGAACTTTTGCCTACAAGCGGCAGCATACTCCGGAGTTCTGATTATATTAATATAAAAGCGGATGCCCGACTTGTAGTAAGGGCTGGTGAACATCTTTGGGAAGATGAATAGGAGTGACTGATGGAGGCCATTAAAATGAAATCGATATCGGGAATAATCATTACGACTTTAACAATACTAATCTTGACAACTGGCAAATCATTCGCGTCGGGGGAATCAAATCCTCGCGCTATGGCTATGGGTAACGCCTATAATGCCATAGCGTCTGGTTATGACGCCCCGGATTACAATCCCGCCAATCTCGGATTATCAAGCAACAACGAGAAATTTACAATTAACTTATTTAGTGTTGGCGTTAACATAAGAAATAACAGCTTTTCCCTAAATGACTATAATAATTACACCGGTGAATACCTCGCGACAGACGATAAAAATACAATACTTCAGAAAATTCCGAATGAGGGAATAAGAATTAATGCGCTGGCTAAAGCCACTGCCTTAAGTTTTTCTTACAATTCTTTTGCAATGAGTTTTCATACCATTGGCGAGGCAAAAGTGTATTTTGACAAGGACCCATTAAGGTTGTTATTTTTCGGAAATGCGGATAATCCCGAGTTTTATTCTGAAAATATCGATGGCGAGGGTTTAGCATTCGCAGATATTGCTATTTCCTATGGCCGTCAGATTTCTTTTGAAAGATTAAAATCATATTTGAAATGTAAAGAATTGTCTGTGGGCGCTACTTTCCATTTTCTTCGAGGCCTTTCATATTTTGATGTTGTTTCAGCCATTGGCCCCCAATTTGCAACTACTGATACCAGTCTGTTAGCTGAAGGATCGTTTATTATTGAGTCTGCTTTGGGAGGGACGGGCTATGCCTTTGATCTTGGCGCGGCTATGGTTTTGAGCAAATACCGTATGTTTGATGACGATATAATTGTCTCTATGTCACTGCAAAATCTGTTATCTACAATAAATTGGAGCAAGGATACTGAAAGATTACTCATTGATTTTGCAATAGATGATTTTAATTTTGATACTCTCACCGATAGCTTGTTGTCTGATTCTTTAATTCAATCAAGCGATACGACATTCGCAATTTCATCATTTTCAACAAGTCTACCGATAGTTCTCAAGATTGGCACTTACACTTCTATCAATAAAATTAAAGTTGCCTTTGACTGGGAACAAGGATTCACATCAGGAGTATCTCAATCGACAACACCCAGGCTATCTCTCGGCGGCGAATATAAACCCACGAAATATATCCCGCTTCGCGCCGGTTTTTCAGCGGGCGGCGGCAAAGGTTCAATGCTTTCCGCGGGATTCGGCTTGCATTTTAATCCCTTTAGGTTTGATATTGCAATTGCTAATAACAATTCTATTTCGCCCGGCGCATCTAAAGGTCTTATTTTTGCCTTTGCCATGGGCTTGTGGTTCAACTAATGATCTTTTTCAGAAGTGGTTGCGGAATTTCGGACAGTTAGTTAAGGTGGATTTGAGACATTTAT
>CAZKYQ010000172.1:0-4936 GCA_964556975.1 uncultured Ignavibacteria bacterium | reverse complement strand
GCATGCATGCTAAATTTGAATATCATTTGGAGGAAAATATGAAATCCTATAGTCCAAGAGACAAAACAATATATTTTTTTAATGGTGAAAGATATCCCAAGAATCGGATTGTATTAGAGGTTATAAGACAGTTTTTAAAGGACAACCCTGAAATTACATATGGTCAATTAAATGCTGTGTTTCCTTCGCATATTCAAGGATCCAAATATGGTGTATTTACGAAGTATGAGAATGCGCTCCAATTTCAAGCTACTGTCGGTAATAGGCATTTTTTAAAAGAAAGTGAATTACTTAAAACTGCTGATGGAATCAAAATAGCTATCTGTTCACAATGGGCTAAGGGGAAAAATTTTGAGGAATTTTTAAAAAAAACTAGGGTCTTGGGATATGAAATAACAACACAATAAAGTATTTATCGTACTGGCAGGAATCTTGAGGCTGTCCCCAAAGTTACCTTTTCCAGTCATCGCTGTATATGTCAAGTAATTCGGGGACAGTTTTTTTTAACCACAAGCGTCAGGCCCAATAAGCCTCTCCCACCCTGTCATTCCCGACATTTGTGCGCGGCAGACCTCCCGGTCTGCCCGATTGGGGCACACGAGGACGTGTGCCGCCCACAAACCCGCTGCTTTGTCATTCCCGAAATCTCTAATCGGGAATCCAGGGGAGGGGATGGCGGGTGCTGTAGGTGGGGAGCTTGTCTGCCGACGACATGAAAGAAGCTCGCGGGGAGACAAACTCACCGCCTTGTATCTACAGTCTAAGCGAATAAATTATCTATATCCTCACCTTCTCCAGGAAATACTCTTGCGCCGGGGATGTATCAATCGCGCTGTCGCGGGAGGGATGATTGTATACAACCCGCACCGACTGTTCATTTTTGCCGTCGCTGTAACGGGCCACCACCGAGGCCGCGGTTTTCAGCACCGTATCATCCGCGGTTCCGCGAAGCAATCCCACCGGCGAACCGAATTCCGTAACCTCAAGCCGCCAGTCATCAGGCTGTTTCAACGATTCTATAATCCCGTTCTCCCGCTCGTCCCGCCCGACAACTAATTTCGCAGTCTCGCTCAGCCTGAAATGCCGCCCGACCCGGAGAAGATTGAAATCATTGAAATCGGTGTCCGGTTTATATTTCAAAAGGTCCCGCAAACGGTCGGAGTAACGCTCGTCGGTAAGCAGACAGCCCGACGCCGGGTTCGGATATTCTGTCAGACCGAGTTCGGTAGCAAGGGCCATCTGCCTCTTGCGCGATCTGCCCTCGATATCGAGCAGCCACTCTCGTTTGATTAGCCCCTCTTTTTCAGGTACGGTCGGAGGCAGGAGCTGTCCCGAAAGCGGGCGGACCAGCTTGCCCTCGAGACCGCAATTCTTGGTCACGAGATCAAGGCTGAACTTGCGCTGCGACATGGGCCGTTGGCCGAGAACTTCGCCGGTGATCACAAACTGCCCGCCGACCATCTCCATATAGTCTTTGGCTTCGGCAAGCATCACAAGCCGGCAGTCGATACAGGGATTCATATTCTTCCCGTGGCCGAACTTCGGATTCTTAACAATTTCTATAAACTTTTCGCCAAGGTGCGCCAATTTGACTTTGAAACCGAACTTCTCCGCGGCCGGGTATGGGTCATGGCCGCAAGAGGATTTATCGGTAGCATCGCAGCCAAAATGTGTGAGAAACGTTATGGCTTCGACCTCGATATCGTATTTCATCATCTGCAGTATCGCCAGCGCTGAATCGAGTCCCCCGGAGTAAAGCGCAATTGCCTTGACTTTCTTATCGCTCAAAAAACCGCCTTAAATTCAAAAGCTTTATCTATACAGGAAAATAACGCAATTGAAGCCCGGCGCAATGAAAAAAAAGCGAAAAATGGATGGAGAAGGCGTAGAGGACGATCATTGATCGTCGCGAAATAGCAAACAATACAACGATGTTCAATCCCTACGAAAGAAAACAAAACATATAGTTCAATCACATTGGCCCAATGCCATGTTTTAATAAAAAATGTTTGAGAAATATTGTTACGCTTTTTCGAGTAAAACAGCGGCGGGAGTTTCAGGAAGTATACTTTCAATCTCCGCGAGCAGTTTGTCAAGGTCATGTAAAAAACGCTCTCTTTGCTCGTAGCCGAACTGCTCGGCGAGATCCCGATAGTATTCAATGCCGGAAATAAGGTTTTGTTTGAATTCGAGGAAACGCTTGGCGGTCCTGCCCAACAGATCCTCTGATTTTTTTTGCAGTTCTTTTTGAAGATGATCAACATAAAGCTTCAACTCGCTTATGAACATGTGTGGCCGGTCTGTGTTGTTTAGCAGAGAGATGCGCCCATAAATATGGCCTGCCATTTCCTCCAAAGAGGAAATTTCTGAAAAATTTACGATATTCGGACCGCAACAAACAGCCATTTTAGCGTCGGGGTCGATGCCGTATTTTAATGCCGCGCCGCCGCCTAAATCATGGCAGATACATGATTTGACAACAACTTTTTCTGTCTTCGCCTGAAGCTCATTCACGGGAGTATCGCTTTCTGAAAGCTGTTCAAGTTTACGCTTTTGAAATAATCGAGACGCGCGGCAGACAGGGACTTTAGAGAATTCAGTGTCCGATACGAGATGCCCCTTAGGGCACGGACTGCCGGGTTTGTTTAAAGCTATTCGCTGGCGTCGGGCCTCTTCGCTTGCGGAATTTCGCAGATTCCAAAAAGGAACGCCAAGCGGCGAACTATCGCTTAAATAAACATCCTTTTCCGCCGCCGCCGATAGCTTTTTCAAATGAGCATCACCGACATTTGTTACTTCCGGCACCATAAGAAAGGGCGTCCCCCAGCCTGTGCCGTCAACATCATAATGCTCCATGAGAAACTTGTCTTCAATAGCAGTACCTATGCCGCCTTGCACGGTTACGCGTATTTCATGCGGAGACAGAGCCGGTTCCAGGTTCATGGCGGTAAGCGCCTTATTATATAATTCATGAATGCAATTGCCTAATTCCGCTTTTTTGCGCTTGAAATCATCTATTATCGGCCCAAGCAGGTTGCCGTTCGTAGCGAAGGCGTGGCCGCCGCAATTGAGTCCCGATTCAATTCTGTATTCCGAAACCCACAGCCCCTTTTTCGCGAGATACTTGCCCTGTATCAAGGCTGAACGGAAATCACTTACTTTGAGGGTGATTTTTTTCTTGAATTCGCCATTAAAATCCGGAAAGAAATCCTTGAATTTGGCAAGATAACCAAACAGGCGTCCGTTCATTCCAGCCGAGAAAACTATTGATGATTTTAATTTGCTTTGGGCATATCCGCGAAGGGCCGCCATGGCATCCGAAAACTCCGCCGGTTGTTTCTCGCCTCTTCGATAGAGATCACGGTCAAGCTTGGTCATGATGTTGACATCGATTGAGCCTTGAACGATTCGAGCGCGAAGGATATCCTGCGCTTTCGCCTTTTCCAATGGCTCTGATATTAACAACATCTCATGGTACATCTGTTTTAATGAAGAGTCGGGAAGCAATTCAAAATAACGAGTTATCTCGTTTCCCGGTTCAAACGGCAAGGCTTTTAAGGTCTTAACCTGTTTTAGGATAAGCATATCCAGAAGGTCAAGATACGCGGTGATGCGGGTAGCTCGAATGTCTTTATCACTATTTCGTATTTCTTCGTAATGTAGGCCATATTTTTGGCAATAATATTTACGCATTTGCTCGATTAGCGTATCATCAACAAGCGAAATAACCGATGAGATTCCATACTTTGCCACCCTCAAGGGAGTGTCAATAGTGAACCCCGTTCCCATTACAGGGATATGGAAACTGTGTACGTTTTTCAGGGAGGGGGAATTCATCATGGCATTAAAACTGGTTATAATGTAAATGTCAAGCTAATAAACGGCTTTTCAATATCGAGATTAGGGACATTTCAACCAAATATGGCTTGAAAATAAGATATTCCCCTCTGGATTCCCGATTAGAGATTCTGGACTGATATTAAAGGTTCGGTCAGATCGCTCAACGAGCCATATGGATAGGTGAAATCGTGACCTGATCTATATGAATATAATACCGGCAGTTCATGCCTTAAGCAACGAATTAGCTGAACAACAATATTTATTAAACCACCATCTTTTATAGGTTATTTTGATTGTATTGTTATCGCCTGAATTATAAAATTGTTGCGTAGATTTTATCAAGCAGGGGATTGTGTCGGGCGCGGGAGGTTATCGATCTAGGAAAAATGTTATTTGGCGCGGTTTGACGACAAAACAACCTTAACCATGGGGTGTAGGCAATGAGATTACTTGATAAATTTCCATCATACGAGTACCTGATTAAAGGCGCGGTTTCTACGTTCGAGCGTTTTCCATTCGCTTTATTAAGCGCGATTATGGGAACAATAGTCGCGGTTAGCCTGGCGGAGTCGGAAACGGTCTCCGGGGAACTGGTCCTGCAAAAACTATTAATGGTAGCCGCGCTGGGCTTGCCTCTATTTATTTCACTAGCCGTTTATGGGGAAAGACAACGGTGGACAAAAATCATAAGAATAGTGTTTCAGGCAATAGGGATCATACCGCTGGTTGTATACTATTTTTCCCTGCCCTTGGATGTGTCCGGGCAGGCAACTTATGTCGTCCGCTTCCTGCTTTTAAATATCGGATTGCATTTTCTGGCAGCGTTTTTACCCTTTATCGGCAAGGCTGGAGTAGATGGTTTCTGGCAGTATAATAAAACGTTGTTTCTACGAATTCTAATGGCTGCGTTATATTCGGGTGTAATGTATCTCGGATTAACAATCGCCCTGGCGGCGGCTGACCACCTTTTCGGATTTGATGTAAAAGAAGTCAGGTATTTTCAGTTATGGATACTTATAGCGGGCATTTTCAACTCCTGGATATTTCTGGCGGGGGTTCCGCGGAACCTGGACGATCTGGATATCCCTGACGATTA
>CAZKYQ010000171.1:0-4976 GCA_964556975.1 uncultured Ignavibacteria bacterium | reverse complement strand
GGCTATTCCAGCGCTATTTGATATCGAGCTCTTTATTGCTGTCCTGAGTAAGATTGCCGCTCCCCTTGGATTCGCTTTCGTTGGCAAGATATATTATATACCCAAGTATAAAAAACGCAACAACAATTATTACCTCCACAC
Source organism: uncultured Ignavibacteria bacterium (assembly GCA_964556975.1). Classification (GTDB taxonomy): domain Bacteria; phylum Zixibacteria; class MSB-5A5; order UBA10806; family UBA10806. The sequence goes on along the minus strand of CAZKYQ010000171.1, from coordinate 4,835 downwards.
CGCCCGCGATACCGATTAAACTCATGGCCGCCTCGCTTTCGGTTGTGGCGTTATATCAACGCCATTTGCTGGTTAAAATATAGATGATCTCGTTTTATTTGTAAAGAAAATTATTACTATTGATCCGCAGAGTTGAACGTAATCCCATACGACTCTAAGGCTTGTCGGATTTGTTCCTGCAGGCATCCCGTGCCGTTATAATGCACGAAAACAGCGTCAAGCTTGTTTTTCTTATAGATTTTTTCTTTGAACTTGATCCTGGCGCGGTAATACGGCTGATGATTAAATCCGCAGATTTCGATAAAAAGATTGTAATCGGATAGAAAATAATCCGGTCGAAATTGTTTTCCATCCAAAATTATCAACGGCTCATATTGAAATCTGATTTTGTTGGCGAATAATAAATCGGCGCATTTTCTTTCGTAGCTGGATCGCACTAATATCCCGGACGCGGTCTCAAGCGTCGGCTCGAACTTTCGTTTACGAGCCAGCTTTTTTCCGGGAAGAGGACGCATGGCCCGATTAAGGTTTCTTTTTAGTTTTTTACCGCGCATATTTGAGCCGGGCGCTTATTGTTTTGTATCAGTTTGTCTTTTTCGCCGTTGTCCGTTCAGAATAAAAGCCCGGTCTCGCCGGGCTCTTTGATTGCATAAATATAATACTATCTTTTTCTTTTCTTTTTCACGGTTTTTTTAACCGTAACTTTTCGTTTGACCTGTTTCGCCGCGGCTTTTTTCTTTGTTTTCTTTTTTGCGGTTCTGGCTTTTTTCTGACTTTCGGGAATTTTCATTTCGATTCCAAATGCGTGCCGCAAAACATCACTGACCCTGTCAACAAAAACGAATTCGATTTTTGATTTTATCTCGCCTGGAATATCTTCAAGGTCGCCTTCATTCTTGCGGGGTATGAGGATCTTTTTAATTCCTGCCCTGTACGCCGCCATGGCTTTTTGCTTGAGGCCGCCGATAGGCAAAACGTCGCCTCTTAGCGTTATCTCTCCCGTCATTGCCATGCGGGGAGCTACTGGCTTATTTAGCAATACCGAGGTAAGAGCTGTACACATCGTAATACCTGCCGATGGACCGTCTTTAGGGGTCGCTCCCGCGGGAACGTGAATATGGAAATTATGGCTGTCAAACTCTCTTTGGGGTATCCCCAGTTCCCGGCCATGCGATTGCAAATAAGACATGGCTGCCTTAACGGATTCTTTCATAACATTGCCCAATTGGCCGGTAAGCTCAAGCAGCTTTTTACCCGGCATCTTTGTAGCTTCAATAAACAGTATGCTGCCGCCGGTTGAAGTATAGGCCAGTCCCGGCACTACTCCGACGCTTGATTGCTTTTCAGAAACTTCCTGAATAAATTTCTCAGTCCCCAGGTATTTTCTTACTAAGGTTTTATCCACCTTTATCCGTTCGGCCTCTCCCGATGCCACCGATTTTGCGACCTTGCGGCAAATCGATCCGATTTCTCTGTTTAGGTTTCTCAAACCGGATTCTCTGGTGTAGTCCGAAATGACTTTCTTGATAGCGGGATCCTTCATTCCCAGATTGTCCGAGTTCAAGCCATGTTCAATTAGATTTCGTGGAATCAAATATTTTTTCGCGATTGCGAGCTTTTCCATGTCGGTATATCCTGAAAGCTGTATCACTTCCATCCTATCGAGAAGAACAGGCGGAATTGTTTCCACAACGTTGGCGGTGGTGATAAACATTACTTTAGAAAGATCAAACACAACGTCAAGATAATGGTCGGAAAATGTGTTGTTTTGTTCCGGATCAAGTACTTCGAGCAAGGCTGACGCCGGATCGCCCCTGAAATCCTGCCCTATTTTATCAATTTCATCAAACATAAAAACCGGATTGTTCGAACCGGCCTTGCGAAGCCCTTGAATTACCCGTCCGGGAAGAGCGCCAATATATGTTCTTCTGTGTCCGCGAATTTCGGCTTCATCTCGAACCCCGCCCAGCGAAATTCTGTGGAATTCTCGTCCCATCGCCCGGGCAATAGATCGGCCCAATGATGTTTTCCCGACACCGGGAGGGCCAAGAAAACAAAGAATCGGGCCTTTAAGATCGGATTTCAACTTGCGAACCGCAAGATATTCTAATATTCGCTCTTTGACTTTTTCGAGATCAAAATGGTCTTCATCCAGTATTTTCCGGGCCTTCTTTATATCGAGCATATCCTCGGTAGATTTTGACCAGGGAATACTAACCAGCCAGTCGAGATAGGTTCTGCTTACGGTATATTCCGCCGCTGATGGGTTCATCTTGGAAAGGCGGTCGAGTTCTTTTTCCGATGCTTCGCGGGCTTCATCGGGCATTTTGGCTTCATCGATCTTTTTTTGAAATTCTTCGATTTCCAACGCATGATCGTCTGTTTCGCCAAGCTCTCTTTTGATAGCTTTCAATTGTTCGCGCAGTATATATTCCCTCTGCGATTTGCCCATTTCATTGGCGGCCTCGGACTGGATTTTTTTGGACATTTCCAGAACTTCAATCTCTTTCGTTATCAATAGCGTGAGTTTCTTGAGCCTCTCCTGAACATCGAGTATTTCTAAGATTTCCTGCTTTTGCGATGTGGTAATATTCAGATTTGAGGCTATAAGATCCGCCAGTTTCGATGGATCTTCGGTATTCATGGCTGAGACCTGAAGATCATCCGGCAAATACGGGGCGAGTTGAACAATTTTTTTCAATTGCTCGTGAATATTCCTGACAAGCGCTTCTTCGGAGACCTCCCCGGAAGAATCCTCCTCAATCGATTGCACAAGACCTTTCAAATATGGGTCGTCCTGCGTTATTTTTTTAATTTTCGCCCTGGATATGCCCTGCGCAAGGAAGCGGACCGAACCGTCGGGGAACCGAAGCATTTTTAGTATTGAGCCAATAGTCCCGACTTTATAAATATCTCCGGCCTTGGGAAATTCCTTGTCCGGGTCCTTCTGGGCAACAAGCACAATAGGATCGCCGGCCATCAACGCGTCATCGATAAGCTTGGCGTATCTGGGCTCCGTAATCATCAAAGGCATCACCAGCGATGGAAACACCACCGCCGATTTAAGCGGCAATATCGCGATTTCGCTGTCCGCGATTTTTTTCAAATCTATATCTGTTTCAGTTTGGTTTTCCTGTGAAACTGTCTTTTCAGACAAAATCCCTCCCGGGCATAAATGTTTCAAGCTGTCTTTTGTGAATCAACTTGCTAATACTCGTCCTTTATTCCGCCATACTGCCTAATCTGTTTATCGAGCCAATCGGCGAATTTCTTTAATCTATCCTCCGAATTAAACTTCACCACATATTCCCCTTTTTTATTCGATGGCGCGTCGAAGGGGTTCCACAAAAACTTGAAATCGTCTTCAAAATTTTTTCTGTCTCCGGCAGCCGTCTCCCAGCCACGGTGGTCGCTGTCGGTCCCGCCCTTGAATAAGACAAGGTAGCTATTGGGAATAGGACGGCCTTTTATCTCCAGCTTAAATGTGCGAAATTCGTATTTTCCTTCTTCTATCATCCCCATAATCCTCCCTGCGCGCAATTAAATGCATTTCCCATAAGTAAATATTACGGTATAAGATATTGGGTTGCAATGTAATTTTTAACGTATTGCCAGATGTCCGGTATTACGCTTACACATTAAACATGAACAGTATCACATCGCCGTCCTGGACTATATAATCTTTGCCTTGAAGCTGAAGCTTGCCATTTTCGCGGGCTTTGGCCCAGCTTCCTAATCTGTCGAGGTCCTCAAACTTTACAACTTCCGCCTTGATAAATCCGCGCTGAATATCACTGTGGATCTCTCCGGCGGCATCATGGGCCGAGGTTCCCAGCTGGATAGGCCAGGCGTGGACTTCGGGAGCTCCGCCGGTCAAAAAGGACATCATTCCCAGTATCTCGAACGACTTCTTGATAATAACATCCGATGCCGCGCTCTCAATGCCGAGTTCCTTCATAAACTCCTCGCGGTCCGATTCATCGAGATCGGCAATATCCATCTGCAACGAGGCGCATATACTGGCAAGATCGCTCTGGCGTGTTTGAGTAATCCACTCGAATTCCGACTCGATTTTCGCCCTATCGGGAAGCTGATCTTCGCCGAGATTCAGGACATACAACATCGGTTTTAGCGTTAGAAAACCGTAATTGCCGATTTTTTTCAGCTCATCCGCTTCAAGATCGACCGTTCTTAAAGGTTTCTCATTTTCAAGAGAATCTTTGAGTTTGGCCAGAATCTTGTATTCGGCTTCCTCTCGTTCCTTTTTGGCGACTTTTATAGATTTCTCGATTTTGGTCATACGGTTTTCTATCGTGATCAGGTCGGCAAGCATAAGTTCGGCATCGACTTCGGCAATATCTCTCGACGGGTCAACCGAGCCGGCCGGGTGGGGCACGTTGGGGTTCCCGAAACAGCGCACAACCTGCAGTAAAGCCTCCGTTTCCCTGAGGGCGTGGATATAGGCGGCCTCTTTTTTGCGCTCCGATGACGAATCCCTGGTCATGCCCGCGATATCGATATATTCGATTTCAGCATAAGTTACTTTTTTCGGCTGGAAAATCTCGATTAGCCTTTCAAAACGGTCATCGGGGACTTTCACGACGGCGATATTCGCGCCTTTGGAGGTTGAGTAGTCGCCGACCGCCGCGTGAGCGCCGGAGATAGAGTTAAAAAAAGTGGTCTTGCCCGATTGCGGGAGACCGATTATTCCAAGCCTTAACATGGCCGCAATATATAAGAGTAAGGCGAATTAGCTAAGAGTTTTTTATTTGGATAGGAATCAGCTCTTTATTTTGTTTTTGAATAAATCATAATATTTCAGGATCAAGTCATAA
>CAZKYQ010000170.1:0-4991 GCA_964556975.1 uncultured Ignavibacteria bacterium | reverse complement strand
ATTTTACGGGAAAACTAAAAAAATTCGATCTTCCGATAGAATTCACTGGCACCAATTTTCAGGTATCGGTATGGAAGCAGCTTAAAAAAATCCCATTCGGTAAAACAGTCGAATATGGCTGGGTTGCCGATAAAACAGGGTCGCCCGGCGGTGCCAGGGCCGCTGGCGGGGCCATTGGTCGAAACAAACTTTCTATCGTAATTCCCTGCCATAGGGTAATCGGTAAAAATGGCTCGCTCACCGGGTTCGGGGGAGGGATTTGGCGAAAAGAATGGCTCTTAAAGCATGAGGGCTCGATATAACCGCTATTCTTGAGATAACCTTTTCCACCATAATCTGCAGGTTATATAAACTGCCCCGAAAAGCACGGCCAGCAATTTGAGATTCATCATATATCGGGCGAGTTCGTTTCCCGATACGACATCAAAAATAAAAATGTTTCCAAACAGTCCCGCCGCGTGGATTAAAAACCAAACGTATGTAATTGTCGTAATCGCCGCGAGAATTAAAAATGTAATTCCAACCGCGTAACTGAAGGCTCTCAACCTTTTTTCGAACATCTTTTACCTCCTCGCAAAACAAACAAATTTAATAAACACTTGATTTTTTCGAAAACACCTTATGGTTCATTCGGCCTTATCGAAATATACCTGGCGGGGAGCTAATTCTATTGGGAATTTATCAAGCATGCTTCTTCTCACCTCAAAGCAAAGATGACAATGATCAACATAGCCTGCGGATATATCAAAATTAAATCGCCGCGCCAACTCAGCCGGACCGCCCTTTATAATGGGTTCAATAATGGGGTGATTTTCCGGTTTGTAATTCTCAATGATTTCTTTCATAGGTTTTTCCCGGATATTGCCAATTATTATTCCCTGGCAGGCGTGAAGATCGCCATAGGGGTCGAGATGAAGCCGCGATGGATTTTCAAAATCCTCATGCGGACATTCAGCAAATTCTAAAAACTTTTTTAGTGGCAGACCTTCAATTAATTTGTCGACAGCCCGTCCCCGGAATTGAACATCTCCGCCGACTACGGGTTCGCCCTTTTTGCCGCAGCTGCTTGAAATGACCGTTGGCTTATCAATACAAATATTGCCGCAGGGAATGCTGAGCTTTTTAGCGGCTTCAAGGGCGTACGCCCCGGGGCCTTTTCCGCCGTCCGGGTTATGAAAAACATCATCGGAGATCGAAAGATCATCGATCCCGATTTCGGCCAGAGATTTCAGCCAGAGTTCGGCATCCCGCTCAGATTCCGCCCAATAAGCGTTGGTTACAATACCGACTCCAAAGCCCATAGATTTCGCCAGATAGATCGCCTCCATAAGAAGCGGATAATATAAAAATGGCTCGCCGCCTTCAAAATAGGCGGTTTCTATGGTTTCGATATCTTTCATCTGTTTGAGGGCGTCCTCAACTTTCTCAATTGTAAAAACACCCTCGGAATTCGGGCTGCAATATAAAAAACAATGATCGCATTCGAACACGCATTTATAAGTTAATAGAAAATGAATTCCTTTAAGCATCCGGCCCTCCTTATTTCAACCCATGGCCAAATTATTGTAATGTCTAACAGATAGGAAAACAACTTTTTATTTAAAAAAACAAAGCCGGTCGTTTAAACCGGCCCGTCTTTTATATAACAGGGTTTCTGATGTTTTAAAAAGTTCATTATTCTGCTATTCGCTATTAGTCAATTACCATAGCCGAACTTTACAAGGGTCATACTATTATAAAAACTGAAAATGTCCTATGACCATAATCATAAAAAACGAACTTTTTTTATTTTATTTGAGAATGGGATTATTAGGACGTTGAAGATCGTATATCTTGAAATGCCGATCGATATCCATTTAGAAGCGATTGGCCCAGAATCATACGGCCCAAAACGAATTCTTCAACGGCTCCGGTATCGCTAAGACGTTTGAGCCTTCTATTATCAAATTGGCCGCCGGCAATTACGCCAAGAGAAAGCTTCGAAGCAAGCGAAGCCATTTTAACAATGATATTAAGCTCCTCAATTTCCTGATTGAGAGACTTGGCTTCGCAATAAGAATCGCAATCAAAAATCAAATAATCGGCTTTCAATTTAGCGGCCTTTTTTATAAAATCCGTCTCCAATGGAACTTCAAGTCCAATCAGGACATCCTTAACCTGCAGGCGGGTAATAAATTCCGACAATTTATCAACGTTCTCATCGCCAAATTTAAAGATTGCCAAAGACGGTTCCAAGTCCTCCAAATATTCCACCCATTGCCCGTCTATGCCGGATCTCACGGTTAATTCGAGATTTAGATTTGATTTCAATATGTCCAGGATTTTACAGCGAACCGGATCAAACACCTCGCCTGTATCGACAATCAGGCCATCAGTGCCGGCCATTTCCAATGCCAGCCCCTGGCGTAGAAACTCTCTTGGCGAACCCTTATCATCGTAAAAGCCAAAAAGCGGATTAATATCCACAATCAATCTTGCCATAATACAAGATTACAAGAGAAATTATGCGTAGTCAAGCGGCTTTTATTAGGATAAAAGGGAACATGATTTTTAAGTTAATAGTTTGAAATATTGATAATGACAATTACTCTCAATTCTGGAGGAATGATGAAAAGATTAGCTTTTTTCCCGATTTTGCTTCTTTTTGCGGTTAATATATCAGCCGGGGAAATAACAAGATTTTACATTAACGACGAAATGAAACGCGATATAGTTACTTTCACGTCAAAGGCGCCTCTCGAAACTGTTATAGGAAAAACGGGCGAGATTACAGGATTTATCGAAGTTGATTTGGAGAATTTTTCCGAAACGGCGAGTGCGAAATTCGAGGTTGATCTGGCCAGCATCAAAACGGGAATTGGCATGAGGGATACGCATATGCGGGAGCAGTATCTGGAGACGGATAAATTTCCGAAAGCTGTTTTTGTACTCACCGGAATCAAAACCACAGTCGAAACTTCCTTAACAAACAATCAATCAATAGACATGATATTAGAAGGTGATTTCACGGTTCATGGAGTCAGCAAAAAAGTGGAGGTGTCGGTTACCGCCACATATTTAAAAGAAAATGATGAGACCAGGACCCGCCTTCCGGGAGACCTTTTGCATATAATCGGAACGTTTGATGTTTTTCTTTCGGAGCATAATATTAAACGGCCGCAGTTTGTATTTTTAAAACTTGATGAGCGTCAAAAGATAGATTTGGATTTTTTCGCTTCGACGGCATCCCCGCCGGTTACGACGGTGGATACAGGAAGCGATAAATAGATTTCGTTGATACGCAATGCCGAAGATTGCTAACCAAATGAACCTCGCTATTGAGTCGGCGGGCAATCGGCGCAAGGTATCGGATCGGGGCCGCCTTTGAAATATGCTACGCCATAAGTGATATCAAGACCGTTATATGAGCAACTGCCGTTGACATCGCCGCAGTAGAAGAATATATCACAAGGAGGAATAGGACAAGAACCGAAAGGACATATCGGATCGGAGCCGCCCTTGAAAAAGGCAACACCGAAGGTTATATCGAGGCCGTTATAACTATCGCTGCCGTTTACGTCGCCGAGGACATATTCGCATGCGATCAGACATGGATCGTCGGTACAATTGAGGGTCTCATCCCATTCTCCGCCCAGGGCGGTACATTCGGTTTCGGAATTATCAGCGCAATCCTGATTATTATTATAACAACAGCGTCCAACCTGCTGCAGAGCGCCATCATTGAGTTTTAAAACCCAGCTATCATTGTCCGCACCGCTGCCGGATTGGACATCAGCATAGCCAAATACCATAATATTGCCATTAGGGTAAACCCTGACTTCAAATGAATCATCAGAATCGGAGGAGAGATTTCCATCGTAGTCATATATTGCGGCCCACAACGAGTCACCGTTGCTGGCAATTCTGACAACATAATAATTGAATGGATATGCGCTTGCGCCGCCGCATATGACATAACCGCCATCGCTTGTCTTATCGATTGATTCGGCGAAATCGGAACTCGAACTTCCATATTCGCGCCACCAGAGCATGTTGCCGAGAGAATCGGTTTTCATTGTCAGAAGACGCATGTTGCCTGCGTTTTTGGTTCTCCCCGCAATCACGAATCCACCGTCCGAGGCAATTTCAATATCGTCGCCGCGATCAACATCCCCATGAAAATCAAAAGTCCTCGTCCATAGCGTATCGCCATTGGAATCAGTACGTAATAGCCAGACATTGCTTATAGACGAGGTAATCATATAAGAACCTGTAATGGCGTAGCCGCCACCGGATAATTCAATCGCCCCGTAACCGAATTCGCTTTTATTTGCATACCCATATAGTTTAGACCAGTCCAGATTACCGAGGCTGTCGGTTTTCACCATATATAGATCGCTGCTGCTATTGGTATTATTTCGGCCCTGGCCTAACGCGAGAAAGCCGCCGTCAGATGTTTGGATTATCTCCCTGCCCTTATCATGATTTCCCGCCACTCCGAAGGTACGCGTCCATAAAGTATCTCCGTTGGGGTCAATCCTCAAAATATAAAGGTTATCATCGCCGCTTGCGAAATTACTTTCGCCTGTTGCGGCGAACCCGCCGTCGGATGTTTGAATCACCGAATAAGCCATCTGCCATCTGTCTCCGCCATAGTTGCGGGTCCAGATGGTGTCACCATTGGAATCACAGCGCACAAACCACACATCGCCGCCTCCGCTGGCGCTGGTTTGTCCACCGGCAATAAAGCCTCCATCGGATGTGATATCGCCGCAATAGCCCAGATCCGTAGTACCCGCATGACCATAGTTTCCCGTCCAAAGCGTATCTTGGGCCGCAACACCGGATACCGCGATCGCGATAATAACAAAAATTATTCCAAACCTTTTCATGGAAAATCCTCCATTGACCTTAACACCAATTAAAATTCTTAATTCCACAGCAGAATTTCTTCTATTTTGTTGGCGTTTTACCCGAGAAGACCTAAATCAAGCATTGATAAGATAATAAAG
>CAZKYQ010000169.1:0-4992 GCA_964556975.1 uncultured Ignavibacteria bacterium | reverse complement strand
ATTTTCCCGATTCATCCCCGGACGAAGTTAAACATTGAAAAATATGATCTGTCTTCGTATCTTACAAAGGCCGGAATAAAGACGCTAGGTTCTTTGGGGTATTTGGATTTTCTGAAGCTCGAATCGGAGGCGGCGTTTGTATTGACCGATTCCGGCGGTGTTCAGGAGGAGACGACGATACTAAATGTTCCCTGCCTGACATTAAGGGAGACTACCGAAAGGCCGGTAACAACACTTGAGGGCACAAACACTCTTGTGGGAAGATTTCCCGAAAGAATTGTGGCGGAGGCCGAAAGGATCTTATGCGGCAATCTCAAAAAAACGTCAAGGCCGAAATACTGGGACGGCGAAGCCAGCAAGAGAATCGTCGATACTTTCGTCAAAATCAGACAAAATCTTTTTGAACCGGATGCGGTCAGAGAAGGCACAAAAAAGCTAAAGAATGTCAGAGAAGCAATCAACGCCGAGGGAAAATCCTAAATCCGTAATCCTTGTGACCGGCGGCGCCGGTTTTATAGGCTCGCACCTTTGCGAAGCCCTGATTAAAAAGGGAAATACAGTACGTTGCTACGATGATCTTTCATACGGCTCCAAAAAGAACATAGAACCGCTATTGCGACAATCCGATTTTCAATTTGTTGAAAATGATGTTTGCGATTTTGCCTCATTGAACAAAGCCGCCCAGGGCGCGTCAGTAATATTCCACCTTGCCGCCAGAAAGATTCCCCGTTACGGGGACGCGTTGGCTACGCTCCAGGTAAACAACGAAGGCACTAAAAATGTATTTGAATCGGCCCTCGCTCATGGCTGTAAAGTCATATTAGCATCGACATCGGATGTTTACGGCAAGGGCGAGCCGCCATTTAATGAAAAGGATGATCTTCTGATAGGCAGGTCCGATATCAGGCGCTGGAGTTACGCCGTTAGCAAAATTTTCGATGAACATCTGGCCCTGGCTTATTACAATGAAAAAAAAGTTCCAGCTGTTATTTTAAGATTTTTCGGCTCTTATGGTCCAAGACAGCACCGTTCCTGGTGGGGCGGGCCTCAATCGGTATTTATAGATCAAATCCTTCAAGGCGAGGAAATCACTGTTCATGGCGATGGTAAACAGACGCGCTCTTTCACCTATATTGATGATTTGATAAGTGGCCTTGTGGCGTCAGCCGAAACCAAAGAGGCCGAAGGGGAAATTATCAATCTTGGATCAGATGAGGAAACGACGATTTTGGATCTGGCAAAACTGATAAGCAGTATTATAAACAGCTCAATTGAACCCCAATTAAAATTTTTGCCTTATGAAAGTTTCGGCGGGGGTTACGAGGATGTCCGGCGGCGAATCCCCGACCTGTCTAAGGCCAAACGAATTCTAAACTACAGATGGCAAACAAGGCTGGCCGATGGACTGAAAAAAACCATAGGCTGGCAAAGAGCAACCAGCGACTCTGAGCAATAGCATTAATCACTCTGCCATTATTATAAATAAGGTAAAAACAACCCCGTGTCGTTTCGACACGCCAGTAAAAATGCAAACATATCAACCGTTTTAAGTAAATAATCTTGACAATAACCCGAAATAATAATATCAATGTGTTTTTTGCGGTGAAACCATTTGAAATTAAGGAGAAGATAAATGATCGGCGTTGAAAATTCCGAAGCGGCCCTATCTTTATTAGATAAAGAAGGCGTAAAATATATAAGGTTGTGGTTCACCGATGTTCTTGGGATTTTAAAAGGAATGACTATCACAAGAACGGAGATAGAAGACGTATTCAAAAACGGCCAGGGATTTGACGGATCTTCAATTGAGGGATTTGTCAGGATAGAGGAATCGGACCTGATGGCGCATCCCGACCTCTCAACTTTTACGATTTTCCCATGGTCAGTTAATAATGAGCGGATGGCATGCCTGTTTTGCGATATTAAGACTCCCCATGGCGAACCTTTCGAAGGCGACCCCCGTTATGTGCTAAGGCGCATAATCGAAAGGACAAAGGCCGAAGGTTATACCCCTTATATGGGCCCGGAAATGGAATTTTTCTATTTCAAAAATCCTGACAAGCCGGAGATCATGGATCGGGGCGGGTATTTCGAGTTTTCCACCGTTGAGGAAACGACCCATTTAAGAAAAGGAGCGGTTGCCGCCCTGGAGGATATTGGCATTCCGGTTGAATGCTCACATCACGAAGTCGCGCCCAGCCAGCACGAGATAGACTTAAAATATCAGGAAGCTTTAAAGATGGCGGATTTCTCGATGCTTTACAGGATTATAGTGAAAGAAAAAGCGCTTGCAAGCGGCGCTTACGCGACGTTTATGCCCAAGCCGATATATGACGAAAATGGCTCCGGCATGCATGTCCATCAGTCATTATTTAAGGGCGGCCAGAACATTTTTCATGATTCATCGGAGAAATATCACATTTCGGAAATCGGGCGCAGGTATTTAGCCGGCTTGCTGTATCATGTCAAAGAGTTTTGCCTTGTAACCAACCAATGGGTGAATTCGTACAAACGCCTTGTGCCCGGATATGAGGCGCCTTGCTATATCTCATGGGGGCGGCGCAACAGGTCGTCGCTTATTCGTGTTCCGATGTATCAGCTTGGCAAAGAGAAAGCGACCAGGGTTGAGCTTCGAAGCCCCGATCCGGCATGCAATCCGTATCTCGCTTTCGCCGTGATGTTGGCGGCGGGAATGGAGGGTGTCAAAAAGGGTTATCCATTACCGGAATCGATTGAAGAAAACATTTTCGACATGGATGACCGCCAGAGGAAAAGAAGGAAAATAAAAGTGCTTCCCGCATCACTGCATGAGGCCTTACAAGAGTTTAAAAAATCAGACCTGATGAGAGAAACGCTTGGCGATCATGTATTTAATACGTTGATAAAAAATAAGACTATCGAATGGGAGCGTTTCAGCACGGCGGTTACCGATTACGAGATCGACAGCCACCTGCATATCCTATAAATTTGACTTTAATTTGATGTTTTGCGCGGGGTCTGTCTAAGCGTACTGTATTACCACATTCTTTTTTGAATCAACCTAAAATTCAAATGTCATGGATTTAAAAGGAAATATCAATACTAATAGAAGAACATCCAAAAACAAAAGGGAGCTTTCTAAAACTCCCTTTTTGTCATAAGTCTGGCCAGCAATAAATTGTCGGCGCTTTTCCCCGCTTTTATTTTCTAAAGCGCCGGGTGCCGTATAAGCCCATTAAGCCAAATCCCATCAAAAAGATTGTAGCAGGTTCGGGTACAACTTCAGGCGGCGCGCCGGTTAACATTCCCATATCATTATTACAGCTCATGGCAAACTCCATTGATACGCCATTCTCAAGCATATTAAGCCCGCCAAGGTCGGAAAAATCGATTCTGCCTTCAATAAGGTAGGTATCATAGCCATTTTCTATCAGACCGTAGTTTGTGTAATTGAAATAAAATCCGGAGGTTGTGGAAACCATGCTCCCGCTTTGGTCATAATTGGCCATCATTGGGTTTCCGCGGCTACCGAATCCGCGATGGCCGTCATAATAACCCATATCGGGATTGAGATACAAGCCCCCCGCAGAATAGTTAAAGCCAGCATACTGACTGCCGAAGGTGCTTACAACATATTGGTCTGAGCCAATATTAAACTTGATATCTCCCGCACGGAAAACATAACCGGGATACCATGAAACCTGATCGTAACCAGTACTGGGCATGGAAGTTACAATGGAATATACCAATTGGCTGTTGGCGAGGTCAAACCCCATATACAAAGCTTCCATATCAAAAACTTCCGAAATTCCATAGTGCGGGCCAGGATCAGGGGCATACTCATCGCCATCGGTACGCCAATTTTCATGCATCATAAAACCGGTAACGGGATCCCAGGGCATATTAAATTCGCCTGCGCCATTAACAGTTAAATTTACGCCGAAATAACTGTCAAGCAGGGCAGCTTGAACCGAGCTAACCATAAGCATAATAATAAATACAATTACGATCTTTTTCATTGCTTATCCCTTTCAAAAAACCTAAACATTATTTTTTCAATCTATAATTACGCAACATCCATGCCCAAATAAAGCAAATCCCAAAAAACTTCTTATTTTATGATATATCAACAGCTTAGGGGCGTAGTAATTGAACTGCGAATCTAATGTTGGAGATTAACATCCAAAATACTGTTAAATACTTGCAATCCATTGCAACAATGTTGGTTGCGCTCAGCTCGGCTGGCCCCGGACCTCTGTGTCCATTATGTGTTTCTATGTCCCACAGAATCCGTGCTAACAATTTTGTCCGATTTTTTGAAGTGTCAGTACCATTAATTAGAAGCCACTTCAATTGAAAGTAATTCTATGTGATAGTTAAAGAGAGCCGTCCCGTGCGTACGGCTCTCTTTTTATTTAAATTGTCTATTCAAATCGTATTAGCTAATTCACCGATTTGTTTTTTGTTGATGGCGATGTTGCCTTCGAATTACAAGAAGTATTTGCCTTGTAAGCACCATCGCAATTTGCCGCTCTTGACCCGGACTTATGCGCGCAAGAATTTACGCATTCCTTGGCTGGATCACAATCAGCAGATGCGCGAGAAGTATCGCATTTTTTGGCTTGATCGCAATCTGCAGGCGAACATGACGCTGAATGCACGCAAATCTTGCCACAACCAGAAGCCAACGCCATTGGAGCCGCAATAAATATTAACAGTAATGCCATTACCATTATTGTTAACACAGGTTGATTTTTCATATTTTAAAATCCTCTTGTTAAAAATATATTATAGTTTTCAAAAAACATCTTATTTCCGGGCCACGCGATTTCATGGCTGTTGCGGAATATTAAAGTCTGAGCACGGTAGTCAATATTGTAGGATGAACGTTAATCAGATTATTATACGAGAATTGAGATATATGTTTTATTTCGCTGTATTGAATCTCCGATACCATAACTTTGGCGGGGGGGCGTTCGGTCGATAAATTTCTCGGATCTGCCACTACAGCGC
>CAZKYQ010000168.1:0-5030 GCA_964556975.1 uncultured Ignavibacteria bacterium | reverse complement strand
CCCAGTCCGTCTATGGTCAGATTCTCTATTACGACTCCCGTTATATCATGAATATAAACTATCGGATAGTTGTCGCCGCTGGTAGTGAAATACTCTGTTAACGTGTCCGGCGATTGTATCACAGTAATATCTACGCCTGAGCCAAGCATAGCCAGTTGCTTCGATATTACTACCTGTTCCTCGTAGGCGCCCGCAGCCACATGAACACCGCCACCCGAGGATACAGCGTTTACGCCATCCTGTATATTATCAAATGCGTCGTAGCCCCAATAATGCCCCCCCGCGTTGCCGGGGCCTGTAAAATCATCGTCAACCCAGACATCGGTAATGGCACAAGAAAAACTGCAATATGAAAAATCAAAATTGCACCATGGTTCAAAATCTACATTTCCGTCAATTAGGCTCGCAACTATGGGACAATTAATCGTGCCCCAATAATTGTCTTCCGCATCCATTGCTGCGACAACGTTTGACCAAATATTTAAGTCGTTACCCCCAAGCGAATTTGCGTTGGCGGTTACGGAAGCGATACTGCCGCTTTCATACGCGACAATTCCGATTTCCCAATTCTGAATATCTGAATTCTGAATATCTACAATTACATCATTCCCAAGCGCCCAAGCGGCGATTCCGTAACTGCCGGGCTCATTTACGCCTGTCAACTCAACATTGTTTATTGACACGGTTGTATTCAAGGTCGTTATAGCGCCATTAGCGCCTGGCTTCCAAACTTCTTCAATCGGCGAGATATCGAGTGGTGATTTATCGCTATTTGCCATTGTAACACTTCCATAATCTCTGATGCTAATTCCCTCCTCACTAGCAATCCCTGAGGTTGTTATTACGGCCCCGGTTACCGAACCGTTAGTCTCTTGAAAGATTATATTGGCTTGCGAATTAGAAATATTACATATGCCGTCGACTGTAACATCACTGCCATTCAAAAACAACATTCCGCTTGCGACCCATGATGGCCCCGTATAGCCAATACCGGTTACCGAACAATCGGTAACTGTTCCTCCCGCGCCAAAGCCGACTTGAATTCCGTTTTGGGCCGTTACCCCGGTCGGGCCCTCGCCTATTACGCTAACTGAATCCAAATTAACCGATAAACTGTCCCCACTAAGAGCAATAGCGGTTTTTTGAAAATCATCCACGAATATTTTAAATAAAGTGATAGAATAGGGCCCGCCCAAGCCGTCATTATTAGAATAAATTCCTACTCCATGCTGTGCGCCGCTAAATGTACTATTCATTACGTTTAGAACATCAACTTCAGAAACCGTTCCTCCGCTATTCCAGAAAGCAATGCCATTGAATCTATAATTACTGTCGCCCTGATTATCTCCATCAACCGTCAGATTTGAAATACTGGCATTGTCAACTCCATCAATAAAAACGACCGGATAATTATTATTCGTGCCCGTAACAAAATAATCAGTTAGAGAAACCGGGGATTGAATAAACGTGCTGTCAATGCTAATACCCTCTATGAACAAGTTATTTGTTGTGATGTGCACTTGCTCAATATAAACGCCCGATGTTATAGTCAAAGAATCACCCGCAACGGCAATATTGACGCCCTCCTGAATTGTAGAATTTTGGACCGTATCAACATACCAATGCCATGGGCTTGTATGCGGGTCATTAACATAATCGGCGCCC
Source organism: uncultured Ignavibacteria bacterium (assembly GCA_964556975.1). Taxonomy (GTDB): domain Bacteria; phylum Zixibacteria; class MSB-5A5; order UBA10806; family UBA10806. Next base: position 3,365 of record CAZKYQ010000168.1, on the reverse strand, counting down.
CACCACGGTGAATAATCAACTTCGGGAGAAACATTATCTCCTGTTCCGCTTAATATAACAGGAGCTCCGGGATCGGTTCCCTTTCTATCGGCATTATTAGACGAATAAGAAGCAATAAGATTATCCGGGGAACTATTATTTTTGATTTGATTTTCTCCATTAAAATCGGATGGTTGCGCGGCAGAAAATCCGCCAATGCCCATTAATAAAGCGCCATCGCCTGGTCCCGATCCATCTCCCCACCAGTTTGATTCAGCATCGACCACAGGACCGCCCGCAGCATCAATGCCCCAGCTTGTATTGTCATATATGGCGTTTTCATTAATGGCAAGATTAATATTGGGGCTGCTTGAAGTTGCAACTCCGTTGCCATTATCGTGAATGAGATTCCCGCCGTTAATCAATCCGGCGGATTCATCAAGTGAATCATAGCCGATAAATATGCCGGTTGAAGATCCAAAAATATCATTATTAGAAATTGTAACATCGGTCCCTGTACCAAAATATGTTGTTGCCAGAATACCTGCTGATGTGGAACTATCAGAAAGAGCTATGCCCGTACAGTTTGATATTGTATTATTTGAAAGGGCAACTACCGCGCCCGCTCCAGCCTCGAAAGCGTAATCGAGCCAATCGCCATTTCCTTTGCCGGTATAAATATTGCCCGTAATATTGCTTGAAGTAACGCCATTACCAAACGAGAGAACGCCTACTCTTCCGATATTCGAAAATGTATTGTTTACAATATTCCAATTATCCAGATGAGCTAACACAAAACCGATGTAGCTGGAGTAAATTATATTTTGGAATATATTGTTATCCAAAGTGCCCGTTCCGAATGCCCTTATGGCCTGATATATCTGATAGCCGGCCCCGTCTAAAGTTACATTGGATAAATTCAGATTGAATCCCGCCGGAACAAGGAACCACCCTCTTGAATCTCCGGAACTGCCGGTATTTGCAGAAGGCGTGATAATTGTTAAGTCTTTATTCTCACCGATTATTGAAACGTTTTTATCAATTACAATCTGAGGGCCTTCAATATATGTGCCGTTATGGACATTAACTATTCCATCAACAGCAACGGCGGTAATGCCATCCTGTATGCTGTTAAACGCGTCGTAACCCCACGCATGTCCGCCAGCGTTATACTGACCGTCCCAGTCGCCGTCAACCCAGACGGTGTCAGAACGCAAGCCCAGCGCAATAAAAATATTATTACCATAACCCGCATGGCTGAATTCCTCGGAGCGAAATAGAATTTCTTTATTGGGGCCCTTCCAATTATGGTTTCCGTAAGCCCATTGGAAATCCGTTCCGCCGTCGCCTAATAAATCAGAGACGAAATTCCCGCTGGATGTATACAGTCCAAGCCCTGTCGCGCTCCAACCCAAATCCGAACGCAGAGAAAGGATCATGTCATCAACTTTGCCGTTATAAAAAGACCAGAATCCCGGTACGTCGCCTGTAGACGGGTCGCCGAAGCCAAGAGTATCTTCATTCCAGCTTCCGCCATAATATTCGCTGAAAATACTCCCAGCGGAATAATGAGCGTTTGTTGAGTAATATGTGATTTTAGAGCCAACATAGTTAGAGGACGGATCAAGATTCTGATCATTCGAGCTGACCTGAATCGAAGGATATGTACCATTAAAAAGCAGTATCCTATCGTTGCCGCTCCCGTAACTCGAACCGAATATTACCTGATCATTGAATGTGCTGCGAAATGCGGGATTGGTAACATCATCGCCATTAGAATCTAAAGTCGGATCGTAAACAGTATTAAAAAGAGATGTTCCCATATCATAGGTTTTAACAATATTCGGAGTGGTCATGTGCACTTCCAGATATAATAGAAGATCCGGGTCAGATAATGACCATGAGGGCTGATTGTTCCAGGCAATATCCCCAGTACCGCCATTATTGGTAATTTGTTGGAAATTGGAAATAGTTTGAGTAATAGGATCATAATCCATCACCCAGATTTCATATATCTGACTTACTCCTCCAACCTGATTACGAGCCGATACCACTATGCGCGTCCCATCAGAATTAAAACTCGCGTATTTAGAATAATAACCATTTGGAAAGGGCTGGTTATCACCGTACAAATTGTTTGTAAGATTAATTATGGCATAATTTGTATCATGATTGGGGAATAAACTATCCGCCGGTATTCCCAAAACAACCGGAGGTTGACCGGGAGCGCCAATATAATCCCCTCCGTCTTGAGACCGAATGATATCTGTCATTGCCCACGCGCTACTCTGGCCCAATACCCAAACAATTGCTACAAAGATCATTAGCGATTTTTTCACAGTGTCCTCCTAAATTTCTATTCTTCCAAAAGGTCTTTTTATCCGGTATAAATGACTTTCAATATTCAAAGATGAATTTTCATCGGCGATCTTTAAGCCAATAACACCAACATTCAAGCCTAAGCTGAAAAATGAGGAATCAAAATCTGGGATATCCCTCCACATCCCGGATATTATTCTTACATTTGATTTTAAAACTATTGGCTTACAATAACTCATTAGCTTTTGGGTAAATCGCTTATTGGATATCAACAATTATATTTATAATGTTGATGAGACATAATTAACTCGATTACCCAATTAAAAACTCTATTCTATTTAAAGAATCCACTTCAAAGGGAAGAATGCAGTCCCAATCCAACTTCTATATAATTAATTGAGAAAGGACAAATTAGTCAATACGAAAAAATTGCGTATATAATGCGTATGTTCATATACGCATTCAGGGGGATTTCTGCAGTTTTCACCGAAAAATCGCAATAATTCTGATTTTTGTCATCAATCAGGAGAAATCGAGAGAAAAGATTTTCTGTAAGAATATCGAGATACTATACCCGCAACAGTTTGAGATTTGCCTCCGGCCAGGCGTTTTCAGTAGAGTTCTATAAAAGCTTCCCTAGTTAGATTTTTATTTTATAATTTCTGAGTTTATAGGGAGTTTTTTTAAGAATAGTATAATCACCAGACCAAAATTGTACCATGGGACATTTCGAGAAGAATGAAATACCGGGACATTTTGGGGACCGATTACACTTTTGAATCGGCGTGTTGTTTTCATGCTGACCTTCAGATTATGAGCGGTTTTGGATTCAGAACATCAGAGAACACAACAGATATGCCAGTCGCTGCGTTGTATTGTTGACGCAGGGCAAATGGTACAATTTTAGACCGTCCTTTGTGACCGACTAATGGCGCATTTTTGGACCGCCCTTTACAGAAGTTGGAGAAAATAAAGAATAATGGACCCAAGTTACAGAAAGACCACCTTAATTTAGCTAAAAATCTGTCTTGACAATGGGTGAAGTATAAAGAAACGTTTGAATTAAG
>CAZKYQ010000167.1:0-5038 GCA_964556975.1 uncultured Ignavibacteria bacterium | reverse complement strand
GGCCAGTCGCCTGCCGCTTCACCGTCCATGGTTGTTGTTATAAACTCTGACATATTAAGAACAAATTACCGTTTCAATAAAAAACTTATTTTCTATTTCTTTGCAGATTTTTTCTGCATCGATGTTGTCCCTGCTCATATGCAATAAATGTATCTGTCGGCATTTTGATAAATCACAATACTTATCAAGATACTCAATCGTTGTCTGCTTTTCCATATGGCTGTTCAGCAGCCGTTTGGCTAAAGTCTTATTTATCCTGGTTAAACTCTCTTTCTCTAAATCTTCATTAGATAAATACAGCCGATTTGTGAGTATCTCTTTGTCATAAGAACACTCAATCGCCACTATACTAAACGGCAGCCAAAATATCTGTCTAATAAAACTTGTGTCGGTTGCAAATAATAAATACTCATTGTCGCCCTTAATGATAAAGAAAACGGGCCAAGAGGCATCGTGATTAGACTTCCAATTATACACCTCAAAGCAGCCAATATATTCTTTTTCTGTGTTCAAGACATTGGCCCTTCGTTTGCCGGCTATATCTAAAACGTCTAAGGTGTTATAACTGGCATACACATCAATACCGGCCCGCATGACATCTTCAGTTGCTTTACTATGATCCTGATGCTCATGGCTAAGCAAACAACCACTGATGCCTTTTAAATCGTACTTCAGGGCCTTTTGAAGAGTCGGCCATACGACTCCGGCCTCAATCAGTAATCGCTTACCATCATTGCTCACAACCTCGTACAAATTACCTTTACTGCCGCTGTAATGTTGTATAAATTTCATTCTGTTTTAATCCCGCATAAACCCAGGTATTATATCATCCGGCTCTGTTGTAGGCTCTGGTATTGTTTCCGCCTCAAAGTTAGTCTCAACTGTCTCGCTACCGATAGCGTTTTTGATATGCTCCTCCGCTGATATTTGTGCGTCAATAAAAGACTCTCTCTCATCCAGGGCCGCACCCTTTGAGAAGTCCTCCAATATAGACTTCGGCAGGAACTTCGCTAACTGTCTGATAGCGGTTTTTTTCGCCATCGCTTCATAATGCCCCTTCCAGGCAGGGGAGTTTGGGGCCTTTGACATCGTTCGGAAATGCTCTATCTCATCGGCTCTTAATACGGTTGTTTGCGGGCCCAGGCCCTCAACCTCGGCAGTGGCATAAACCGCTATCATCTTGCCGGTTGGCGGTTCATAGCTAAATGGATGCTCAACTGTATATTGGCCGTCTATTCTGGTAATCTTAACCTTATTCTTTTCGCTGGCGTAGATACAGTGAGCCGATATTGCCTTAACCTTACCGGAGCGGTACGCTAATTCGATAAGGCCCATATAGCCTATCTGAAACTGTGCCTCCATGCCCCGATTTTTATCTTTATAAGGCACAAGGTAAGCAAAGCCCCGCGGATCAATGTCGAGGTCAAGGCTCGCAGAGATACTTGCTGCCTTAACAATACTCGGCAGACTGCAATTTTGCAGGCTGGGATTGTTACATATCGCCGTGTACGTCATTTTAGCAAACCGGCTTGCCGCCTCGATTGCGTGTTTGCCAGTTGCGTTCGGCAGGTTGTCCCTAAAAAGAGCTATTGTCCCTTCGCTCATCAGGCCGTTTTTAATTACAGCTAATTGATTGTTTGCCATGTTACGCTACCTTCCTTTCTTTTTTTGTTTCTTTGGATTTTAGGGTTAATTTTTCAACATCTGGCCTGGCGTACAGTTCGATTGTCTGACTCTTGGCCTCAATCGGTAAGGTAAGGCCCTCGGCATTATCAATAAACAAGGGGACATTTAAATCATAATGTCCCGAAAGAACATTGATAATATCAATGCCGACGAAAATCTTCTCACCATAAGAACAACCTTTATAAGTAACGCCATCTAACATTGCCTCGCAGCAGTCTTTAAGGCCCTCGTTTAACTGTTGTTTGAATAATTTGAATTTGACATGGGCAAACTTGCTGTTTACTGCCGCTTCAATCAGGCTACTTTCAGCGGCCTTGTACCCGTCAATATCGTTAAGTTGTGCATCGATATTAGCAATCTTACCGGATAACGTTTTTTCTTTAATCTCAAGCTCGGCTATACGAGCCGTATCATCTGCCATTCTATCGGCCTGGGCAAGTGCTTTATCAAGCCCTGCCAGTTCATCGCTCTTGGCATTACGCTTGGTCTCAAGGCCCTGCAGCTGCTCACTTACCGGACGGCCAAGCCCAGCGGTAAGGGCCTTAATCTCTTTGGTAAGGTTTTGCCATTCCTCATCTTTTTCAGGAGGCAATGTCTCGTTTAAAGCTATTCGGGCATCGAGCTTTTTGAATTGCTCAGCCTTGTACTCGTTGCCCTCGCGCAAAACAGCCTTTATGTTGCGGATATTGTCCTGAGAGGGTTTTAGCTCGGCCCGGCACTTTTCAAGCCTCTTAGTGATACTTTTTACATCGGCCATTAAAGCATTACCCCGTTCAGCTATTTCGGTGAGTCTGTCCTTGCGTTTCGCTTCAATTTCGGCGATTTTGTCAGCGGGCAGGGTTTGTTTGCAGGCATAGCAGGTATTTGACTCTTGAGACTCAGAGGCGGCTTTATATTCACTCCTTGCATCATTGAGCCGTCTTTGCGCTGCCGTCAATAAGTCCTGCTGTTCGGTAACAAGGGCATTTTGGTTGCGGAGCTGTGCCTCGGCAGCAGTAACCTTTTCCTGCGTGGCGGCAAGTTTGGTTGTTATCTCAGCCTTTAAATCCAACAGCTTTTGTATGCCAGTAGTATCGTTTGCGAGCCGGCGTTCACGCCCGGCCCTGTCAGACTTTAAAGCGTTGATAGTCTCCATAGTTTCCTGTCTCTGCTTTTCGCTATCAAGCAGCCCCTTGCGTTCCTTATCAATAGCGGCAATCTCGGCGGTTATATTATCACGCTGTTTTTCTGTAGCGGCAGTATCGCTGCAGGCGTAAACGTCAAGCCCCTTCTGCAGTTCGTCTATTCTTGGGTTAATTTCTTTGCATTCCTCGGTATGGCGTTTCTTTTGCTCGGACAAAACCTTTTTATACTCGTCAAGTGTCCTGCCGTTTAGGGTAGCTAACAACTCATCAAAGCCCGTAGGTGCCCCGATTTCACCGGCAATATCTAAAAGTACCGCCCTGCGCTCTTTCCAGTGCAGATCCTCAGAGAAGTGTTTTAGGTTAGTTACCATTTTAAAAGTGTCCTCGGTGATAAGTCCGGCAAGATACTTTGAATAATCGCTGATTTTTTTCGGCACCTCGTCAATCCAGCATAAGGTTTCATAGCCCCGCAACTGGCCTTTAACCACCTTTTCGTGGTGTTCTTTTTTGAAGGTATGTATTGTGCCATCAAAGCTAATATCGGCCTCTACGCACAATACAAGGCCCTTAATAGGGTTGTTGTTGCTGTCCTCGGGACGAACCTCAAAATCACTCTTGCCCTGACTGTCTTTGCCGAAGAGCAGCCATAAAAAGGCATCGTAAACCGATGTTTTGCCGGCCCCGTTTTTCCCTTCGATAACTGAATGTGTCCCGTCAAAGTCGCCGACAAAGGATTTTATACCTTTGAAGTTTTCAATTCTCAACTTGTTTAGTTCCATTTTCACAATAATCCTCTCTTTCTTAAATTATCCACCATATTCCATAACCGTTTCTTACGCCTTCAATTTTGATATACCCGTTGTGAATTAAATCTGCTCGCCTGCGCCACACTTGGGCATGCGTCAAAGTACCATTTAGATATTGAGCCAGCTCCGCACTTGTAGAACCGTTGTGCTCTACCAGGCAACCCAAGATTATCTGGCTGTGCTTTGTACGTTTGCCGGACATGGTGATTTTCTTTTCTGCTGCTCGAGACGTCTCAGGATGGCTCTTGCGAGTAGCAGGGCTAAAATCCATTACTAACTGGTTCCGACATTCCATTGTGCAATACCTCTTTCGAAAAATTCATTTAACAGTTCTGGGTTTTCATATATATTACCGATGACTTCACTGTCCTTAAGAAAAGGTAGAGTTCTTTGAAATATGGTTCTGTCTTGCTCGAGCAACATTAAACAAAAACCTCCCCAATTAAAATCATCCATCCATTTTACCAGAAAACGCGGGTATGTTCGTTTATTTTGTTTGGCATTCGGTCCCAAAACAGTAGCAGAATCACTGGGGCCCTTTATTATATCACCCTCATATATTTCATTGTTATTTTTATCAAGGCCGGCATATTGCATCGGAATAAATTCGCCCAATGGGTAAATAACACTCAATTTTGTAGAGCCTCCATGAACATTTATAAATTGTCCTGTCGTTAAGAGCGTTAATTGATCTTTTGCCATTGTTTCAGCAGAAAACATTTTTTTTCTTTTTGTGAGCCACCCTCTAAACTTTATTTTTCGCATCATTTTGCCCCTTTGAATTTTCTAAACCAAAAGTGAACATTCTTTTTCCAGTTAAGATTTCCGGTGAAATCGCAGGACTTAGGACAATATCTATCAGCTAAAAAGTCTATAAAATCACCGCTTCCGTCCCATCTTTCACGATTTTTAACTATTGTACAGGCACACCACGCAGCCTGTGTATCAAGATTTGTGTTCCATGCCTTAGGGTTTTTTATCCCAAATTCGCAACCGGCTCGGCCATTTTCGGCCTTATGAATTGCTAAAAGAATAAACCAGTTATCACTACCAAACATAATACCATTACGCTTAGCGGCTTTTCTGATTATAGAAATTGCCGAGGACGTTTTTGCCCCAACGCCCCCGGCCTTAGAGGAGGAGGATGATTGCAAGGCCACTAACTTTCGCGTACCTCCATGTAAATCAGCGGCCATCGTTCCGTCGGTAAGCAAACATTTTATTATACTTATCATCAGGAAAATTACACCAACTATTAAAAACCATTTAATTATTGCGGTGTCTTCTTTCATTTCACTCCTTCATCATCAAACAATCGCCTATCTTCAGCTTCATTGTTATTAACCTTTCTTTTTACTCAAAATCTTAAAAATTTTATCAAGATTTGCTGCTGTCATTTCAGTACTGCCGTTCAAAAAACCA
>CAZKYQ010000166.1:3944-5169 GCA_964556975.1 uncultured Ignavibacteria bacterium | reverse complement strand
GGGAAAGCTTATGCCAAATTTATGATTAACCATACTTGCAAAAATAGCTCTCACGTTCTTACAGATTCGAAGTATTCAAAAGATGACCTGGTTTCATTATTCCCGAAATGGCGAGAGAAGGTATCTGTAATAAATCCGGGTGTTGATACTACCATCTTCAAGCGGTATCCCGAGGCGGAAATATCACGGTTTAAGATTGAAAATTCACTTCCTGATGATTTCATCTTATATGTTGGAGCGATGAAACCGCACAAAAATCCGAGGGCTCTTGTAAAGATTGTCGACAAATTACAAATGAACCTGGTAATTGTTTCTCAGGATATGAAAAATTACTCAAAATTGGTTTTACCGCAAATCAAAAATAAAAACCTGGTCCGCACGATAAATGCAAAATCAGATTATGAGTTGGCCATGATATATAATTGCGCTCGCGCTATGGTTTTCCCATCATACTTTGAGGGCTTCGGCCTTCCGCCCCTTGAAGCTATGGCTTGCGGATGCCCTTGCGTAGTATCGAATAGAACATCGCTTCCCGAAGTTTGCGGAGATGCCGCATTGTATTGCGATCCTGATAATGCGGATGATATTGCCGAAAAAATCGATTGTCTTTTAAGTGATTCTACTCTCCGGCAGGACGCAATTACAAAGGGCTATGATAGAGCGCGGCGTTTTACATGGGATAAAACAGCATCAACGATATTCGATATTTTAAAAGAAGCGGCGGGAGAATGAAAGTCGCCCTGGTACATGACTGGCTCAACGGCATGCGGGGCGGTGAATATGTGCTTGAAGCCTTTGCGGAGATGTACCCTGAATCAAAAATATATACTTTGTTCAGCGACCCTGAAAAGTTATCAGACGAAATAAAAAAACATCAGATAATAACGTCCTTTATTCAAAATCTTCCATTCAGAAAAACTCATTATAGGCATTATCTGCCGCTGTTTCCAAGAGCCATTGGAAATTTTGAGTATGACAATCCTGATTTGATAATTTCAACGTCTCATTGTGTCGCCAAGGGAGCTGAGGGCGGAAAACAGGCATTGCATATATGTTACTGCTTTTCGCCCATGCGTTATGTCTGGGACAGGTTTGACGATTATTTTCCAAAAGATAAAACCAACCCGATCAGATATCAGCTTATTTCTTTTATGGCCAGCCGCCTGCGCGCCTGGGACAAGGCTACTTCTGATAGAGTAGATTTATTCATCGCCGATTCAAATTT
>CAZKYQ010000166.1:0-3844 GCA_964556975.1 uncultured Ignavibacteria bacterium | reverse complement strand
GTCGAGGCGCAGGCCTGCGGCAAACCGGTTATCGCTTACGGCGAAGGCGGAATACTTGATACAGTGGTTGGACCGTCCACAGATAATCATGAGACTTTTAAGAGATTCAAATCCGGGCTTTTTTTCAAGGAACAAACCGCCCAAGCTGTCAGTGAAGCTGTTAATATATTTTCCAAGATGAAATTCGATTCCGATGCCATCGCTAATCACGCGCGGCAATTTTCAAAAGAGCGTTTTTCTTTGGAATTGAATATCTTCATAAATAAAGCTATTGAAATTTTTAAGGACAATGGGAAGGCCAGTCTTGAGGAGCGAATGATAAATTGAAAACTATGTTTCGATATATATTTCCAGTTTTATATATAGCGGCGGATTACGCGGGTGTTCTTTTGGGTTTTTATATTGCTTATCAAATCAGGTTTTTTAGCGCGGCCGCAAAATTATTTCCCATTACAAAGGGTGTTCCCAGTCTGGAGCTTTATTTTCAGGCGACAATCTTCGTGGCTTTTATATGGGTTTTTATCTTCGGGCTTATGGGTCATTACAAAAAGCGGTCTCCATCCTCGTTTGACCGCTTTTACGAATCCATGAGAGGGGTATCCGCGGGGGCGATTATTATTATAGCATCGACTTTTTTTTACAGAGGCGAGAGTTTCTCAAGGCTTGTAATGGGGTTCGCCTGGATTATAAATATCATATTGATACATATTTTAAGAGAGGTCATCTATCGGATCGAGCTATTGCTTCTTCGAAGGGGATATGGCTCGAAAAGGGCCTTGTTTGTCGGCGCTGAAGGGGGCGGTTTAGGTCTTTATAAAAAGCTATTACGGCAACCGGCATGGGGAATCGTGCCCGTCGGTTTCGCGTGTGAATCCAAAATAGAATATCCCGTATTGGGCGATATTGATAATCTTGATACAATTATTAAGACCCAAAACATTGAGGTAATTGTTTTTAATTTGCCTCCCGAACAAAGAGATTTACTTACAGATATCGTAATGAACAATGAAAACCTGAATGTTGAATATATGATATCGCCCGATATTATGGGGATATTTACATCGAGCTCATCATCGGGACAGATCGAGGGGGTCCCCGTGCTTCGATGGGGACGGACGACTATCGAGGGTTATTCCAGGGTAATCAAAAGAACTTTCGACTTAGTTTTTTCCGCCATAGGCCTTGTGTTGTTGATACCGGTTCTGGCCCTCATTGGTTTTTTAGTCAAACTTGATTCAAAAGGCCCTGTATTTTTTAAACAGCAGAGGATCGGCCGAAACGGGCGGAACTTTGTTATGTTAAAATTTCGATCAATGGCATTTGAAAGCAAAAACCCGAATGGAACAGGATGGACTGTCGAAAATGATCCTCGCAGGACCCGCGTTGGTAAATTTATAAGAAAGTACAGCCTCGACGAGCTTCCTCAACTATTCAATGTTCTTGCCGGGCATATGTCTTTGGTTGGCCCCCGTCCTGAACAGCCAGGTTTTGTCGAGAAATTCAAGGACGATATTCCCCAGTATTTTCAGCGGCATAAAGTTAAATCCGGTATGACCGGCTGGGCGCAAGTAAACGGACTGCGCGGAGACACCTCTATTACGCAGAGGACCCAATACGATATCTATTATGTCGAAAACTGGTCATTGATTTTCGATATTAAGATTATTCTTTTGACTGTCAGAGGCGTTTTCCGAAGCCCAGGCGCTTATTAATCTCATTTTATACTTGACAATATCGTTATTTCGGTTAATTTAAGGGCTGAAAAGACGGGGTATGGCTTAAAAAAGCGCGGAAAATTGGCACGAATTCCGCGGGAAACTCGTAAAAGGAAAGTATGACACCCTCAAGAAAATCGAAAAAAGGCGCAAAATCGGGGCCTGATTTCAGCCGGAATAATTACTTGATCTTAGGATTAGGGCTGTTATTTATAGTTGTCGGTTTTATTTTCCTTGGGGTTGGCGATATAACCGTATCTCCGATTCTTTTGGTTCTGGGTTATTGCGTAATTATCCCCGTTGGTATTCTTTATCCCAAGAAGAAAATCGATGCCGAGGGATTGGCTGCCGGCAAGGAAAGTTCGACCGGATAGCGAACAGGGATTAAATGGGCAGTTAGTTCAGTTGGTTAGAGCGTCTGCCTTACACGCAGAAGGCCGCTGGTTCGAATCCAGCACTGCCCAGTTTGAAAATTGAATAGATGGTTTTACGGGGTCGTAGTTCAGTTGGTTAGAACGTCCCGACTGGAAGTCGGGAAGGTCGAGAGCAAAGACGAAGACAAATAGTGCAAATTGATCTGTTACCTGTATATTTTGAAGAGTAAGATTAATGCGCGGTATTACATCGGGATAACAGCCGATCTTGACGATCGAATCAAGCGACACAATGAAGGACGCTCGAAATCTACAAAATCTGGAAGACCGTGGGAAATAGCCTACGTTGAGGAACATGAAGATAGATCAGAGGCATCAGCCCGAGAAATACAACTAAAAAAATGGAAGAACCGGGATAGGATAGAGGATTTAATAAATAGAAGATCATTTCGTTTGAAATAATTTGTTTTTACGGGGTCGTAGTTCAGTTTGGTTAGAACGCCTGCCTGTCACGCAGGAGGTCGAGAGTTCGAGTCTCTTCGGCCCCGCCATTTTTTATCCCCTTAATTGTCAATAGCTTACAGCTTTATCCAGAAGCAAACCTCACTCTCAGCAAACTTTTCTCTCCTCTGGTGGCTAGGTGCGCATACTTATTGACTCTTAGGTATATCCAAGAAACCTCGTTTCCGCCACTCCCCAAGGATAAGAATGATCAATGCAAACGCCGCAAAGACTGCTCCCGCATAGAAGGTGATAGACGCTCCGAAGCGATCCCATAGAAGCCCAGCTATGGTACTGGCCATCAACATAGCGACGCCGCTTACAAGATTGAAGAAGCCATAGGCAGTGCCGCGCAAATCTGCTGGCGCCGAATCAGCAACCATCCTCGCAAGCAGTCCCTGAGTAATCCCCATATGCACACCCCACAAAGCCACTCCAACCATGATGGTGAACCAATGCTCGTTTGCAGCTAATATCAGATCAGCTGCGATCAAAACCGTTAGGCCAAGTGAAAGCAGCATACTGTGACTCATTCTGTCTGAGAGTTTGCCAAACGGATACGCTGATCCCGAGTAAAAGATGTTCATAACCACCATCGCCAGAGGAATGTAGGCGATCGGGATGCCACTCTCTTGGGCTCGCAGCACCAGAAATGCTTCACTGAATCGTGCCAACGTGAAAATCGCTCCCACTCCGACGACCCACCAGTAAGCAACTGTCAAACGCTTGAGGTTGTCACGACGAATCGGGTTGGTACGTTTTTCGTCGATGTGTTTCTCCGGTTCGCGAACACCGAACAGTAGAAGGAAAACCGCGAGCAGTCCAGGAATGACGGCAACCCAAAATATGGCCCGAAAGTCATTTGCCCAAAGCAACATTAGGCCGACGGCCAGCAGCGGGCCAAGAAGCGCACCAACGGTGTCAAGAGATTGGCGAAGACCAAACGCCGCACCACGTTTCTCGGACGGTGCGAGGTCAGCCACCAGTGCATCTCGCGGTGCCACCCGCACGCCCTTTCCGACACGGTCGAGTAGGCGTGCCGAAAGTACAACGCCTGCACTTTGAGCTATTGCGAACAATGGCTTAGTTAACGCACCTAACAAGTACCCGACGACAGCCAGTGCTTTTCGCTTCCCAAGATAGTCGCTCAGGGCACCTGAAAAGACTCTCACGATGAGGGAAGTCGACTCAGCCAATCCTTCGATGAGTCCGACTGTAAGAGCGCTTACACCTAACGTACCAACCAAGAATAAC
>CAZKYQ010000165.1:0-5188 GCA_964556975.1 uncultured Ignavibacteria bacterium | reverse complement strand
ATTCGTAACCGACAAGCTTTCACTGCCGGAAACCGTAAATATCAGATTAGATTATACTACTTACTCCCAACATGTTGAAATTCCGAAAAAGAACCTATCGGAAAATGTAACGGTTATAACTCATCTAAAAAAAGCATGCGGCATAGTACCGGGCGTTTCCACTCCAGATAAAGAGATTAAATCAACCATAGCAATAAAGCAGGGCGAGATGTACATGCTAACCACAGCAATATAGGTGAACAATTATGGCGAAGGAACCAATTTTCAGAATTTTTATTACGGTTATTGTAACAATATCAGCCGCGCTTACCGGTTATTTCGCGGCCTACACCGGTTTGCGGGTGGAGCTTGCCGGGAAAGCGGAGGAACGTTACGTGACCAAAGTAGATATTCGCCTATCGCAGTTGGAGGCTATCATTAATGAAAGATTCGCCACCAAAAAGGACCTTTCCAATTTCAAAAGAGAAGTCCTAAGCAAGCTAACCGGCATCGAAGCAGTTCTTTCACAGGCAACAAACAGTAATAATTAAAAATATAACAACATCCACTCAAAAGGGGGCCTTTTGAATTTAAGTGAAATAAAAACAAGCCTTGAAAAAATCAAACGCGATCTCGATGAAGCTTTTGAAAAAGGGCAAATCGATTTTGACGGGATCGATTCATCCATAATGTCGATAATAAACGGTATCGAAAAACTGCGGAAATCGGCGAAGCATAGCCCAACCGCCATGATTATCGACTGTGATTTATACAGGTAAAGCGAAAATATATAAACGCATGAAAAAGGAGAATAAATGAGCGTAAGAGATCAAAACCTGCAAACCGTAGGTTTTATGGCGGCCACGTTTAAGGTACATCAGACCGCGGGCAGCGATGATTTACAGGATGATGATATCGGAAAGGCTGTTACGTTAACCGGCGGCTATGAAGTCGGTCCCGGTTCAGACGGCGATATTCTTATTGGAAAATTAATCGCCCTTTCGTTAACCGACGCTGAAAACGGCAACAGAGTAGCGTCCGTCCAAATCGGCGGAACTTGCACGCTATCCGCCGCCGCCACTGTGCCGTCGGTTGGAAACAGAGTTGTTGTCGACGGAAGCGGCGCTGTAAAACAGGCGCCCGCCCTGGGCGCTGATGACCCCGCCGGTAGCAATGTTGCCAGAGGCACGGTAATCGACGTCAATGGAACTTCGGAAGTAACGTTAATACTCGGCTAAGAATGGAGAAATATATGGAAATGGAAAATTTATTGTCATCGGACCTGGGCAAATCTCTGGTTGCGGCCCAGGAGCATAATAACAAATCGATCTCGAATGTCGATCTTTCCCGCGCCAAGAAAATCGAGGTCGGAAGAGATTTGTACCTGGAAGCTCAGGCGCAAGGATTGAGCCTGACCGAGCTTCTCGAACAGCCGGAATACGATCCCAGCGTTCCGGGTTCGCCGCTGGATGCATTTGAACGCCAGCTCGCTTTAAAGGACCTGCGCACCGGAGGAAAGAACCCAATTACGGTTGAAATGTTCTATCGGGGGGCGCCAGCATTGATGCCGGAGTTTATGCAAAGAGAAATCAGGCGCGGAATGAATATGAGGCCCGAACTCGGAAAACTGCTAGCGTCATCTTCCAGAGTGGCAACATCGCGCTACTCCCCTATTTATATCGACCATTCAGCCGACGACGTTGAAATGTCGCTTCGCCCGGCAGGTGAAGGCGCGCAGATCCCGTCGGTCAACGTTACCGAGCAAAACAACACCATCGCGATTCCTGATTACGGCTTGTCTTTGAAAGTAACATACAAGGCGCTTCGATATAGAAGCATGGCGCAGTTCAAGGTCCTGCTATGGTACATCGGCTATCGCCTGCAATCCGATAAAGCCGCGCTGATTGTTGATACAATAATCAATGGCGACGGCAACTCCAACGCCGCGACCGTTATCAATACAGACGTTTCAGGGACTCTCGACTACGATGATCTTGTAAAATTCTGGAACGAGTTTTATCCTTACCAGCCGAATATTTTGATCTGCCATAAAGATATGGTCCGCACTATTCTCACGCTCTCCGAATTCAAGGACCCCATCGTAGGTTTCAGTTTCCAGGCAAACGGTGAGATAACCTCTCCGTTGGGCGCGACTTTAATCAGGAGTGATGAGGTGCCTTCAGATTATGTTTTGGGCCTTGACAACCGTTTCGCTATCGAAGAAATCATAGGCCAGCCGCTTATGGTCGAGTATGACAAGATCATAAACCAGAAAATCGAAGAAGCAGTTATCTCAGAATCGGTGGCTTACGCCAAGGTTATCAAAGAAGCCTCGCTAGCCTTGGATAATTCCTGGACATAGCCGAGGATTATGCAGAAATTACTTGATACATCAGGGGCGGCCCGGCCAACCGGGTCGCCGCCCCAAAGGGCGCTTTTCAGAGTACCGTCGGGGGTTTTTAAAGGACGTCTGGCCTTGCTTTATTTGAGTTCATCCTCTACCTTAAATTTAATATATTCCGATTATCCTCATCAGAGCTGGTCAACGCCCCAGACAATTGTAAGCGATTCCAACGATTCGCCGTTCAGCGCGAGCATGGACAACCAGGGAAATATATATCTCGTTTACACCGATAGCTCGAAAGATGTTAAATTCCTGAAATTGTCATTTATCTCCGGCGCCTGGTCGGCAGGATCCGCGGCGGATGTTATAACAGTCGATGATAACTACAACCCGTTTTTCTTGATAGACAGCAATGATAATTTCTGGTGCTTCTTTGTCAACCATAATACGTCGGGCGATTCAAAATATTATGTTCGCGCGAAATCCTCAAGCGATAAAGGTTCCACCTGGGGCACCGGGCCGACTGATACAGGTTCGGCTTTATCGGGAGGATCGGACGATATTGCTTATGTATCCGGAGTCTGTTTAGCGTCGAAATTATATGCTGTGTATGCCAACGGCAGATCGGACCTGAATTATCGGGTTTATGATCTCATCAACGAAACCTGGGACGTTGAATATCCGATACATTCCGGCAATTACATCGATGATGATTTTGATATCGCGGTTTCAAAAGATGGAAAACTCGGTATCGCGTATGCGGTCAGCGGGGACAATAAGATTTACTTCAAGGAACATAACGGTTCTATCTGGTCTGGCGCGATTGAGATTGAAACTGTTTCCTCGCGGTCTCCGCAAATCGCCTATTTCAACAATGTAGCCCATGTTTTTTACGCCAAGCTATTGGGCAATGGATATTATTCATTAAGGGCCGCCAAATATTCGGGCGAGAATTATTCAATATCGGATTACTCTTCAGCAATTGGGATATTTGATAAAGCGCTTGTATATGATGATTCAGCATCCGGCAAGTATCAGGACAAAGCGTCAGCCGCGGCCTCGGATTCCGCCGGGGATGTTTACCATAGCGAATCGTCCGCCGCCCTTGACAGCATAGGCGATTGTATTTATCTGGGCAAAAAAAGCAGATTTTATAGCGTGGCAATCATTCTATCTACAATCGGCGCGGGGGGCGTTGTCGTATGGGAATATTACAACGGGACCGATTGGCAATCGTTTACTCCTTCCAGCGGGTCGTATCAATTCGACTCGGCAGACAAGCTCGTATATCTATGGGACGACACCGAATCCGCGCCGTCTGATTGGCAAATGACATCGGTGAACAATTACGATGCCTTCTGGGTCCGGGTAAGGGTTACGACGGGGTTCTCCTCAAAGCCCGTGGGAAGCCAGATAATAGCGGCATCGAAAGGCGACGATCTCGCGCTCGTCAGGGAGGGAAAATGAATTCGACCATAGATTATCTGAAATCAAACCGCAAATGGCTTGTGCGTGATTACACGGTCTGGGGAGATAACGGAACTTTTGAAGCCGATATGGTCTTGACCGAATTTAACTCAGGAAACAACCGGGTTGTTTTCAATCACGAATTTACGGGCGCTGGCGCGCAGCTTGTAAATTTCGCGGACCTTGTTGACCATCGCGGTAATCAACTGCCGAGTTCAATTAACAACGCTGAAATCATTCTCATATCAAAAGGCCCGATTCCAAGTTTTATCCTCGGGTCTGTTGGTCTGAAATCATTTCGTGTTTCAAAGGATTCCAGCCAACCGTCGGATGCAGTAGTTGATTTCTTAATCATGGAGATGAATTGATG
Source organism: uncultured Ignavibacteria bacterium (assembly GCA_964556975.1). Lineage (GTDB taxonomy): Bacteria > Zixibacteria > MSB-5A5 > UBA10806 > UBA10806. The sequence continues at coordinate 1,028 of CAZKYQ010000165.1, read as the reverse complement.
GCATATACAACAAAAGAGATTGTGAAAAAACACATTCTTGAACATCATCTCGGTTCAAAGAAGGTGGAAAACGAGCGCCTATGTTTGAGCGGCAGCGATTGGTCGCCTTTTCGCAAGCGAATGATACTCGACGGTTCCGAAAAGATTAAAGGAAAAGAACAAATCGAGCCGACGCGGGAATCTGTCAAATTCACCGCGGCGGATACGATGCAGTTATCTCATTCGGAATTGATCTGCGACACAGTCGTTGCCGCAAGCGACAGCTCCCTTGGAACATTATACATCGAAAACGTTGATTTTAATCTAAATTATGATAGCGGAGAATTTACGAGAATACTATCGGGATCGATTCCACAGGGCGCTGAAGTAGCCGTCTGGTACCTTTATTATCGCGTCTATGAAAAAGGTGTTGATTACAGCATAGATTACCAGAAAGGGCAATTGAAGCGGCTCACATCCGGCGCGATTGAATCGGGGCAATGGGTCGATGTTGATTATACGGCGGAATATGATTCATTAGATGACAGCTCCATTGAAAATGCCATCTCGGAAGCTAACAATCAGGTCATCGCGTTTATTGATGAAGCGCACTACGACTCCGCGGACAATTCGCTTGTAGGAGCGGAAACATACCTGGCTGTTTCGATAATTTGCCGCATAAGGGCGATGGAATCAATATCGCCGTCTAGAGGCGAAACAAAAAGCGCGGACGCAATGTCATGGACGGCCCTTTCGGAGATGTATAAAAAAGAGGCTTACAACTTGCTTTCCCGATTTTCAGGGCCATTGAGCAGATTCAATTCACCCTCTAGGGCATAGGCGTATTATGAATAAAACCCTACTATTATTTCTGCTTTTCGCTTCCATAGTTCGAGGAGATACCGAAACTCTTTATTGCGATACGGTTTCATCTCCCGATCAGTGGACAAATTTCGGCGGGGCGGATAAGGCCGCGTCTGTTTCCGATACGATCGACGATAATTTCATCGATGAAACAACTCAAGGACAAATTCAACGCTTTACACTAG
>CAZKYQ010000164.1:0-5219 GCA_964556975.1 uncultured Ignavibacteria bacterium | reverse complement strand
TCTCTTTCCATTATAATCATCGAGTATTTCTCAAGGCTTAAAGTAACCATTTCCCCCAGAATAAAAGGCGTTTTGTATTCATTATTATACATTTCATCATCATGTATTTCGTCTTTTCTTTGCGCCTTTGGTATAAGCTTCCTTAGCTATCCGGTCGATTATATTGTTCAGCTCTATCTGAATATCGGCGCTTACCTTAATACTATGCTTTTCGAAAAAATCCGATATCCATTGTTTTTCTGTACCATTGATTCGATATGTTACGATTTCTTCGCCCATGTCAACTCTCCCATGCCAGTTCCTATAAATTCATGAACAATTCCGGATCTATATGATCGATTTCAAGATGTATATGCGGAATCATACCCGGATATTTCTTACTAATATCTTGCGCTCTTCCGACAGGTTGTCCTTGACAGATATCTCTTCCGATCACGCATGGGTAAGGCTTAAAATACCACATTTTTATCGTTAATTTATGGTTCCGGATAATGACCCCCGAATATTCGCCTACAGAATAAGGTCTGGATTCCCTGACAACACGGCCTCCAATCGGTGCGACAACAATTTGGCCGAGCTCGCATTTATAATCCCGGCCCCGATGAACTCGTCCGCCTCGACTTGCTAAATAAGCCCCTGACCCATAGTTATCTCGCAATCTTTGTTTTTTGCCGGTAGGATTAATCATGTCTTGTTCAAGCCTATTCTAATATTTTCTTAAAACTAGCCCCACACCATAAAAAATTGAAACCAATAACAAAAGATATATCTGCATTGCTATCAACAATCCTGTTACAGGAATATCACAAAATCCATTCCCCGTCATAATAAAATTTTCCATATGAAAGCCGATCAATCTGCCGATATTCCAAAGCCCGATAAGCATGCTGATCAAAGAGCATAATTTATAAAACCAATAGTCATTGACGAAAAACAAAAAGCCGCCAAAAAACAAGGATGTAATTATCAAGTCTCTGGTTACTATATAATTTAATTCTATTGATTCAGCGCCTTTCCAAACAAAATAATACAAAATAGTTATACTGATACATAACAATATCAATATATAATTCGTGATCTTCATTATTTCACCCAATAATCCCTATCCACCCCTTTAAACTCGAATACTCCAGGGTCCAATCCTCTTTCTTGGAGATAGGTTTTAACGTCATTGATCGGAATCCCTGCGTTCATCCCGGTCATTGCCATCATGACATAATAGGTGTCTTCCATCATAACAATAAACGGATCATCGGGCGTTTTCTTTTCGATAGTTGCGTAATCCTTGCTAAACACTACGTCCCGATACGAATAATTCGCAAATATCTGTTCTTTTTGTTCTTGTGTAATTTCTTTAATCAGTCCTTCGGAATAGAATCCCAAGTCCGGTTCTACATATTTACTGGATCCGCCATAATAATTTTCCTCTTTCATCTCTGATACAAGAACCCCCGTAACCATCTCGGAATTATGAAGAGATACCACTTTACCAGCTTCTGGACCTTCCAATGCCCAGACGCCCGAGCCTGAAGTTCCGCCCGCACCGATAGGCGCATCTATCCACATGGTGGGTTTTAACAACCGATGTTGTCCCATATTTCTCTTAAACGCTCCGGCCTTATCTAGATACGCATTGATTGTCGGATAATCGGCGTTAGAAATAATCCCTTCCGTCGAAAACTTCTGAAAATTCATTGGATTCCCGGTCATTACGATTTTGGTTCCGTCTTTCACCTTGTCCGAATCGCCCAACTTCGCCGCGTTTTTCTCATACCCCGGTATCGCCGTCGTTACCAATACAGCGCAATCATAATCGATAGAATACACAGGTTGAGAATCCATGAAAAGTATATTAGCAGGAGAGCCGAAGCTGTCAGAATGCTGAGTATAACGAATAAAAGGAATGCCAGGACCCACAAGAAACATGACTTCATTGTCTTCACTCGTCCATAATTTCGATTGCATGGATTGCCGAGCGACATGAGCATTTGTAAGAACGAAACTTCCAATCGGTTTTTCGATATCTCTGCCTTTGCGCCATGCCCATCCTTTGAATTTATCGCTTACTTGCGCATTGCCGAGATACACCCCGGAAGCGGCGGAAGAAACATAAAATATCTCCATCTTCACTACGCCTAATCGGATGTCCATCCATGTAACATTCCGGATGTCTCTTTTATATGGCGGTATTTCCGGGACAGCGTCTTTAATGGTTTTTTCGAGATTGTCTCTGTCTTCTTCCAAGGATTTAATTTGGTTTTCTAACCGGATGACTTCGGGAGATTTCGGTTTAAACTCGTCTTTCAAGTCAAAATATCCGGCTGATACATAAACTCTTTTTTTGTCGGGGATAGGTTTTGTCTGAAGGATTCCCCTTGAATCGTACCCGGTCAAAATATTCGTATCCACACCCTCGATTTTCACTTCCCATTTTAAAGTGGTGGGATAAGCGTCGTCCCAATCGGAAAACCATAATAGTGTTATTTCGGTGTCTTCGGCCACGTCCTCTTTAGAAACAGTATATCCCTTGGACTGAATCCGGGATAGCATTTCCTGCGCTTTCGAGATTGATACCCCGGCGACTTCCGAGATCGCCAAGACATCTTCCTCCGCCTCCTTCTTCCACGGTTCGATATCGGTTTTTTCAGTCTTGTAAACAATTAAAACTTTCTGAGGGTATGCTGCATATTCGGGGACACCAGGAAGAGAGCCTATAGGAATTTCCGTTTTCGACTTGGGAAGGAAGCCGTAAGTTTCAATATTGGTGAGGGATGTTTCATGTTTCGGTTGGTTATCCTTTTCAATCTCGGATCTGATTTTTTCTTGTAAGGTTTTGACAAGTTCGGCTTTCGCTTCTTCAATAGCATCGTTCAGGGTTTTTTTCGTGAATTTCTCTTTCTCCGATAATGGACTCGTGAATGATACCTTTATCACCGGCAAATAGGTCGATACCTGTACGGATGCTCGCCGGGCTGCTAATTTAATCTCGGTTTCATTATTCGACGCGCAAGAAATAAAAACTCCTGAAATGAACAATACGGCGATAATGCGAAATATGATCATCGCTCCGAAACTGACATTCGATTTTTTCATAATTCCGGTCTCCTTCGGGTTAAGATAAAATCATTTTTGGGTGAAATTCAATACACCTTAACGCCGTCGGCCTTCCGCATCTCGCGGTATTCCTTCATGTTCATGTTTTTGACATCTTTGACTTTTTTTACTGCAATATCGGTAACTTGAATCGAGATGCTTTTTCCTTTTTTAACCTTGCCGTCTTGCCCCAAGTGATCACGAATCGTTTTCCGAGTTACAATTCCGACTCCTGTGATTTCAACCTTGTCTTCAGCATCAAGATTGTTCAATCCGGGGATTTTGTCGATATTAATTTCATAATGATCGTCATAATCGTATTCCGAACCGAATCGAAGTTCGGTTCCGGACGGGTAACGAGGAGTACTTTCGACGGGATTAGAAGCTTTGACAAGCCCATCATCAGGTTTGCGTTTAAGTTTTTTCGGCAACTGAAGCGATGTTAAACCTTTCATTTAATTAATCCTTTTTAACTTGGTGAATTCGTTCATTATTTTTACCATTCTATAGTTAAGATTCTCGAAATGCCTTCGATAGTTATGAACCCGATTCCTTTTCCTTTTAATTTCACCAGCCCGCCACCGGTATAGTACGGAGCTGTTTTTCCCGGTGCGCCCCATTGCATCAAAGTTCTGACCTTGCCAGTTTTGATATTGAATTCGACCAGCCAAACGCCTTCGGGATACTTACCATAATTCCGATCGTATATTCTTTTCTCCGTGTACCAGACCCCGACCATCGTGTCAGGTCCGGTATCGATCATACTCCAGCAAGCATACCCCGGCATGTCGATGGAATGAAAATCTCTTAAATCCTTGGTCCAAACGAGCTTGCCGCCAAACATGCAATAAAGTATACCATCCTTTTTGAAGAATCCCTTGCAGAACCCGTAAGGAGGATCATAGATCGTTCGCATATCGGGATATATCCTTACTATCGATCCTGAAAATGGATGGTTCCAGTCGTGATTGTTATATGAGCATCCGGCCAACAACACCCCGTTGAATTCGGTCAAAGCCCAGACGAATTTGTTGGGAACTCTATAATGGATTTCCGACCATTCAATTTTACTGTTTCCCTTCCTATATCCGGCGATTCTTGCATCACCGTTAAACGCGCTCATAGCCACAAGCTCGCCGTACCTTCCACAATCACCGGCACCGAGACATAAACCCTTTGTTGAATTGAAAATATACTGAATATTTTTTCCAAGCAGATCATGGAATGAATACACCTTACAATTCTGCTCGGTCCCGAAATTGATCCCGTCGCCGGCCGGATTCACTGCCATCGCATGAATCGATTCTACATTAGCAACCCGCGCCACCTGTCTTAACGAATTCTCCCTGCCCCGCCATAACCTTGCCACCCGATCATGAGCCAAATACGCCTCACCGCCATCACTTCTCCGATCCGCGTACTCTCCAACATACATAAAATCCTTCGTGGCAGTCGCCCTGGTGAAAGGCTTGTTCGTTTTGATAGGAATGGTTAAAAGATTAATATTGTAATCAATTGCTTTCGAAGAACCCGGATCGATCGATGAAACCGGCACGGAATTTGCTTGCACAACATCAATCTCGAACCATTCATACGGCCCGGAAACATCCCTATCCGCCACAATCAACCCATCAAGCCCTAAATTAAAATCCGCGCATAAATAATGACCATTATGGGTCCTAAACGATACCCTATCTCCATGCTGCACAAGCGTAAACTGCTCCCACTCCCCGATCCGATCCCTGTTAACATTAACCTCGCCGCCGCCACCACCCTCAGCACATACATATTTGCCGGTATACGCCCGAAGAGCAAACCTTTTACCAGACAGCCAAATAAAACTAAATACCTCCCATGGCCCAACCTTGCCCCGGTTTGAAACAATCTTCTCGCCTTCACAACATAAAAACTTCCCGTTGAACGCCGTTAATGTGATTTCAGAATTCATAGATTATTCTCCTTGTGAAAAAAATCATGTGAAAAAAATCATGTGAAAAATTTTTTGTAGATATTTTTTTCTCGGGTATTTTTTTTGTAGGTATTTTTTTTGTAGGTATTTTTTTAACCGGGGAAATATGAAAATGTCGAAACGGTATATGGCACGCCCCGCTCGCTGAGAAAATTTT
>CAZKYQ010000163.1:0-5235 GCA_964556975.1 uncultured Ignavibacteria bacterium | reverse complement strand
GAAAATAATATCGCCAGAGTTACTGTTCAGGCGCTGGCCGCGGTCCTTGGAGGAACACAGTCATTACATACAAACTCAAAGGATGAAGCGTTAGCATTGCCTACCGAGAAAAGTGCCATGATCGCTTTGCGCACCCAGCAGATAATCGCTAATGAATCGGCTGTCGCGGCGACGGCTGATCCATTAGGCGGATCATACTTTATAGAGAGCTTGACCGGGCAGATGATAGAGAAAATCGAATCATACCTTGAAGAAGTTGACAAGCTGGGGGGCGCGCTCAAAGCTGTTGAGAAAGGCTATTTCCAAAGTGAAATTCAAAAAGCAGCCTACGAATATCAGAAGCAGATTGAAGCGAAGGAACGGATAGTCGTGGGTGTTAATGCGTTTTCTGTTGAATCCGATGAACCCTGTGATCTTCTTAAGGTTGATCCCAATCTGGAGAAAGCTCAGATTGAGTTTTTAAAATCAATTCGAAAAAACAGAGACCAGTCAATCGCATCAAAAAACCTCGCGAGATTGCGCGAGACGGCCCAGGGCGACAGCAATATAATGCCCATAGTTATCGATTGTGTGGAATCAATGGCCACAATTGGAGAAATATGCGGAGTACTTCGAGAAATCTGGGGCGAATACAGGGAGAATATTATATTATGAAAATCCTCGGCCTTCATCATGTAGCGGTTGCCGTAGATGATCTTGATAAATATAATGATATTTTTAAAAGCCTATTTGACATTAAAGCCGGCCCGAGCGAAATTAATAAAGCCAATAATGTCAACCTCTCATTTGTTGATCTGGAGAATTGTGAACTTGAGTTTTTAAAGCCGCTTGATGGAAATTCAAGTATAGCCAAATTTCTTTCTAAGCGTGGGCCCGGTATACACCATATCTGTTTAAAGGTCGAAAACATACATGCGGCAATAAAAGAGCTTAAAACTAAAAATGTTGAAATGATCGATAATACGCCTCGGCAGGGCGCGGGCGGCTCTTTGATAGCATTTATACATCCAAAATCAGTCGGCGGTATTTTAATTGAATTAAAGCAGGACATAGAAAATACGGAGGTGTCCCAATGAAAATTTTCAGGGCGATATTTTTAATAGTAACTTTTTCAACTGCTGTTTCTGCCGCGCCGCTAAATAATTTGACATCATCGGCATATATGGCCGGGGACTCGGTTATTTACAATCTTGATTTCATAGATCCATTCGGCCTTCCTGTTTATGATATTTCGGTAAAATCAAAAAGCGGTTCCAACGAATATACTACTGTATTGGATCATCTCGGCACGCCCCCATATTATTTGACTACTTACGAAGGGACCGCCTTATATCAAAATCCATCCGACCAGATAGAATATTATGGCAGAGTGGAGGCAGATACATTTATCCTGACGCAATCGTATAAAAACCAGGACAATCAATTTCCGCCAAACTCAATTCTTTACGCTGAATTAGCTAATGACCCGGTGGGGGACACCTTGCCGGGGACGGCTGGTCAATGGCTTGATCTGACAGGGTCGGCTATTACATATTCTGATACTCGAATATACGCTCGGTTGAGCAATGCTGGCGGCGGATGGCCTACAAATCAAGGATTTGACTTCTTTGCTTACGCGTTTCTTCTGTACAATCCGGAAAATACAAATATGACGGCAACGGCGTTAGTTTATATTAATATTCCATTCTTCTTCTCAGCCGGATTGTACAGTGTTGACCTGCAAGACACTTCGTTTTCAAGGATTGCCGATATTCAGTATCAAACCGACGGTAATGATCTGCATCTTTCCTGCGCCGTCTCTGACCTATTATTAGATCCCAACTGGAGCCAATGGCCGCCCGAACCCGGATTTGCTCTGACCGGAGGTCTTACTCTTTCCATCGTGTCGCTGCAACCTTCGCTCAATGATTATACTTTTCCCGCGGCTTTTATTCCGGAAACCGGGACGCTAAATATTGCTCAGAACAGCGCGCCTGTATTGGCGGATTACTTTGTTGATATTATTCCCGAGGTATCGATCACTCCGAGCGCATTATATTTTGACGGCGATAACAATCTTCCGGTTGAAAAGTATTTTGTTTTCGATGACGTATTTTATAATATGGGTAGTTTTGATCACAAATACAGCGACAGCTCTTATTTCGAAACCTCAATCCCCTGTCCAAGCGAAGATTGGCACTTTTATTATTTCAGATATTCAGATGGTGTCGAGTTAATTGAAACTGAGCTTGATTCCGTATATTTGACTCCAATAAGCGCCGGTGAATATCCAATGCCATTAGCATTTAACCTGAAACAAAATTATCCCAACCCATTCAATGCCGAAACGTCGATTGAATTTGAGCTGGCAGATGAATCATGGGTGGAATTCGCTATTTATGATTTGGCGGGAAGACATATATCCACTCTAATAAACTCACATTTCGCCGCCGGACCACATAGGATAACTTGGAACGGACGTGATTTTGCCGGCCAAAATGTCTCTTCGGGAGTATATTTTTATCAGCTTAAAACAGATAATCATTCCTCATCCAGAAAAATGGTTCTTCTAAGATAAAAGACTTGACAATACTTTTATAAATAGGACATACTCTGGTTTTGTAACTGTCTTCTGTAAGAATTGAATGGCGCGTAGACCGTGGTGAAACCGAATAAACAGATTGAGAATTGCTTAAGTTATTTCGATGACCAATACTCAAAAGAAGAAACATATTGGGGCGACCAGCCTAATCTTATTGTGCCATTGATTAGCAGTCATCTTCAACCGGGCTCGCGAATTCTAATCGTAGGGTGCGGCGAGGGCCGCGACGCGATATTTCTGGCTCGGCTTGGTTTCGAAATTGTCGCCACCGAAATTTCTAAAAGCGGCCTGGAACGGGCTTTGAGACTTTCATCTGAAAATGGGCATAAAATCGAATTTCACAATCTTGACGCTCACCAGCCGCATGACCGTTTTGGAGAATTCGACGCCGTTTTGATGATGAATGTTTTGCAGTTCTTAGACCCAGAGCTAATTTTAAATCGTATAAGGCATTTCCAAACCTTGGTAAAACCCAAAGGTTTATTTTGCGTTCAGCTTTTCACCGTCGAAGACCCGATGTATAGACAGGCCGTAGATACTAATCAGGTTTCAGATGGACAAATGGCAATAGAACACCCTCAAAGAAAATATCTGATCCGTTATTTTGAAAAGGGAGAGCTTATCTCATATTTTCAAGGCTGGGAAATGATTTACTATTATGAAGGATTAATCTGGGACAAGCCTCACGGAGTTCAATCCGATTTTCACCAGCACGGTCTTGCTCAGATGATCGCAAGAAAAGAAATATAATTCATATAATACGATAGATATATAATTATTTTTTTGGATTAAGTTTGATAATTATCTGACCGGGTTCGACCAAGTCGCCATCGGAATAATTCACTGAAACAACTTCACCGTCGATGGGAGACTTGATCTCATTTTCCATTTTCATTGACTCAACGATCAAAAGAGATTGTCCGGTCTCGACCTTGTCGCCTTTGCTTATAAGTATTTTAACTACCTTACCAGGCATTGGAGTACTGATCTCATCCGTGGCTTCGAATTCAACGCCGGGACCGCCGACTCCGCTGCCATTAATGTTTGGCTTGTTTAACTGCGCTATCTTGCCGCCGATATGGACGAAGACAGTATCATCTGATTCAGCTACAAAAACCTTCATGTTTTTATTACCTATAAGGATCGAAAACTCATTGGGAGAGATATTTGACGCGCTGAAAGCATATTCCTTATCCTCAATCATAGCTTTATACTCGCCGGAACGGCCCCCGTCAATTTTAATTAGATAAGAGGTTCCATCGCATAAGTATTCAAAATCCATTTCGTATCCTCAATCCATCGTCATTGCTATCTGCTGATTTCCCAGTCCCCAAGTGTATTCCATGGAGAGGGAATATTATCGTTCCCGGATGAAACAACGGCTCGCTTGCTTGCCGACATCGAATACAATCCCGCGGCGATGAGGGCTTTGTTCAGGTTGTCGTCATTTGCGGCCGGTTTCCAATCAGGCATGTTTACAGGGATAAAATCGGTGAATGTATTTCCTTTTAAAAATTCGGGGTGAGTTATAACATCGCGTAAAAACTCGATATCGGTCTTTATTCCAAGAACAGGGAAGTCAGCCAGAGCCGCCGCCATACGTTGGCAGCATGCTTCACGAGTCGGCGCCAATGTGACAAGTTTCGATAGGATAGGATCATAAAACACCGAGACTTCACAGCCTGTATATACGCCGCAATCATGGCGAATACCGGGGCCTGTCGGTTCTTTCATAAATAGGATTTTGCCGGCCGACGGTAAAAAATTATTTTCGGGATCTTCGGCGTATATTCGGCATTCAATCGCGTGGCCCTTTTGCGATATGTCGTCTTGAGAAAACCAAAGTTTTTCACCTGACGCTACGCGTATTTGGGCGTGGACCAAATCAATCCCGCATACCATTTCGGTTACAGGATGCTCGACCTGCAGTCTGGCGTTTACTTCGAGGAAATAATAACTGCCGTCCTCATCGAGCAAAAATTCCACGGTTCCGGCGTTCGTGTATCCGGAGACTTCAACAACCTTCAAAGCCGTATCTCCCATTCTTTTTCTCAAATCATCATCAAGAGCGGGGGAGGGGCTTTCCTCGATAATTTTCTGGTGCCGTCTTTGGATCGAGCATTCTCTTTCAAAAAGATGTACAGCATTGCCGTGGCTGTCGGCCAATATTTGAAACTCAACATGTCTTGGTTTCTCAAGATACTTTTCAAGATATACCGACGGGTTTCCAAAGGCCGATTGAGCTTCACGCATTCCCGCCTCAACAGCATCTTTTAATTCATCTTTTGATCGGGCAACCCGCATGCCCTTACCGCCGCCGCCCGCCGAGGCTTTAAGCAAAACCGGATAACCGATTATTTCAGCTTCTGAAATGCACTCTTTAACGTTGGTACTTTTGCCCTTCATTCCGGGGATGAGGGGGATGCCTGCCTTTTCGGTAATGGCCCGCGACGCGACCTTATCGCCGACAAGCTTCATCGCCTTGGAATTCGGCCCGATAAATACAATACCTTCCTTTTCACAACGTTCAGCGAAAATATAGTTTTCCGAAAGGAAGCCATAACCGGGATGGATAGCATCGGCGCCGGTTTCTTTAATAGCGTTTACAATCTTTTCAATATTCAGGTAACTTTCGTTCGCGGGAGCTTCGCCAA
>CAZKYQ010000162.1:0-5283 GCA_964556975.1 uncultured Ignavibacteria bacterium | reverse complement strand
TCCTAATCAGCAAATACTACAAAACAGGTAGTCTTTTGTCAACATCTATAATAATAACTCATAAAACTCTAATTGACATTTGCGGTTGTGATACAATGTAATAAATCAAAACTCAAGTAATAATTATAATCCAAACGTTATTGAAACAAGATATGTGTTATCAAGTTCGGAATGGTTCCTCATGGCCAGGTCAATATTAAAACCCCTTACAACAAGGCCCGCGCCAAGCGTAAGGCTGCCAACGTCTGAACCAATCCTTCCGAAAATCAGATTTTTATAATCGATTTCAAGCCCCAAATGAGAATCCACAGATATGCCTCCGGCGGAAAATTGCGCCGAGTAATCGCGTCCCTCAAACCTTGTTTCAGAATCAAGATATAAAGCCGCGCCAAAATTACCGCTCGAAACGGCCATTTTCGTTCCCATTCTGACTGCCGGGATAATGTATTCCTTTTTACCGGTTGAATAGGACAATAAAGTCGTCGTCGCGTCCTGTATCGAAAGCCCAATCGAAATCCAGTCGCCAAGCAAGTAATGTCCGCCTACATCAATCCCTATTCCAAAAGCTGTCTCATCGATAATATCTCTATAAATTAATTTCGCGGTTATGCCGCCGCTGAATTTTTCGCTGAAACTTCGGCCGTACGAAAAATATCCGGCATAATCAGCATGAGACTCCTCGCTGATAACATAAAATCTGTCATTCTCATCTTTGCCGGTAACATAAATCCCCCCCCCGCCAAGCCGGTAAAGCGAGATCCCGATGGCCGCCTTTTTTTCTGTCGATGTCAGCGGACGGCTATAAGACAGGAAATCATGATTTAAAATCGATCCAAACGATTCGGAATGCATAAACAAAGCCTGCGGCCTTTCAATTAACGATAGCCCGCCGGGATTGTAGTACCCTGAAAGGGGATTGCCCCCTGCCGCAGTAAAAGCGCCCCCAAGGGCAAGAGGCCTTCCTCCGGCTCCAAGATTTAAAAATTCCCCGGAGTATTTCGCGCCAAAAGAAGCGGCTGGCATTAAAATCGCCGCTATCACCGCAAAGTATGCTGCTTTTTTAAACTTTTCCAACACCTCTCCCGCTTTTCTCTCAAACATAATCAAATATCGACAATGTTCCTTGAAAAATCAAATGAAACATGGGAATCAAATTGCTCCCGTTTCAATTCTTGCCTATCTTTTTCAAGACCAACAATTTTACTAACCATTTCCATTTTGGTTCCAGCGATTTCGATTGCAAAAAAAATCCCCGAAACCAGCGATAGATTTCGGGGCTAAAATTGTACAAATAAGCCTACTTCTTTTTTGAGTAAGCCTGCCAATACTCCTCAATAGTCATATCCTTATGTTTTCCGCTACTTACATATTTTAGATAGACCATAAATCTTTCCGGCGGCGAATAACCGGATGTGCGGTAAACCAGCTCTCCATCAGAATTTAAAAACAGATATGTGGGGTAACCCCTCACGCCGAACTTCCTTGAAATGTCTCTTCCTGTGAATTCTCCATCCGAGAGTTTCATTTTCTTTTTTGATTCAGCGTTTAATTTAACGCCTATGAAGTTTTCGCCAAGAAATTCAATAATATTTTTATCCGAAAAAGTCTCCCTATCCATTTTATGGCAAAACTTGCACCAATTTGTGTAAACATCGACAATAATCAGCTTTTCCGTTTTGGCCGCCAACTTCAAGCCTTCATCATATTTAACCCAGGTAATACTTTCTTTCTTGGCGGTTTCTCCCGACTGGCAAACCGTTGACATAAACATCATAGCCATTACAACTATGGTTAAATTTATTACTTTCGAGAAAATCATTGCTTGCTCCTTTATTTCCGTAAATTTGCGCCGGCGTCCAATTTCCGTAATATAATTATCGGCCCGATCATTTTTCTTTTAAACTAATATCGCGATTAAGCGCCGTTTATCCAACCTTTTTCTTCGCGATTGAAACAACCGTTTTTCAGAATTCAAGGAAATCATCAAAAATTTAAACGAAATCAATGAGGTTATTGTTCCTTTTTATCGCTTCACCAAAGAAATATTGCCTGCCCCGACCAACTCTTTCAGATGGTCAAGAAAAGCAACTGAAAGGTCAATTTTATATTTTTGCGACTTAAATGTTATTTTTCGTCCGTTTTGTTGGAAGTCGAAAACAATTTCACTCTTCCCGGGAAATTCGGAGAATTCTTTTAGAAGTTTCGATGGAAGTTCGTCCTTCATATCTTTTTCAAGCCTAATCCTTAAAACAAGGGGGAACTCTCTTGGAGCGGCCTCCAAAAGAGTTAAGTCATCCCCTTTTATTTTTGGCCTTTCACCTTCGCGGATCGACGCCGTTCCGAAAAGAACAACTGTGTTTCCCTCGACCAAAATCATTCTTCTCTTTTCAATAACATCAGAGAAAACTATAGCTTCCCCGGAACCAGAAAAATCCTCTATGCTCAATAAAGCAAACTGTTTTCCCCGGCGGCTTGTTTGTATTTTTACCTGAGTTAAAACTCCGCCAACCACAATTTTCTTTTCATCTTGAATATGAGCCAACTCGGCCAAAGTTGTATTTACGTACGCGTCGTAAAGATATTTCAATGGATCCAGAGGGTGGCCCGAAAGCCAGTATCCCAGGGACATTTTTTCTCGCGACAGAATTTCTGTCACAGACCATTTGGGGGCGTCTATTAATTTCGGTGAAGCTTCTATTGTTTTTTCGCCGCCGCCAAAAAGAGAGGATTGGCGGGCTTCTTTGTCTTTTTGAATTTTTGAGCCATAATTAGCAGCCGCTTCGACGCTCGCGTAAAGGGCAGCTCTATGTGGGCCTATCTCATCCAGCGCCCCAGCTAAAATCAGGTTTTCAATCGCTCTCTTATTCACGGAGTGAAGATCAATTCTACTGCAAAAATCGAAAATATCCTTGAAATTACCCGATTCCGTTCTTGCGCTAACGATTGATGCCACCGCGTTTTCCCCGACATTTTTGACCGCCGCAAGTCCGAATAGAATTGATGATTTATCAACCGAAAATCCCGAAGCGCCGACATTAATATTCGGTTTTTCAAGTTTGATTTTTATGCGGTCGCATTCGTTTTTAAATTCCATGATTCTGGATGAATCCGACATTTCTGACGTCATTAAAGCCGCGATAAATTCAACCGGATAATGGGTTTTTAAGTAGGCCGTCTGATAAGCAATAAAAGCGTAGCAAGCCGAATGTGCTTTCACAAAACCGTATCGCCCGAAAGTTTCAATCTGCTCGAATATGGTTTGAGCCGTATTCTTTTCAACATTGCGTTCCTGAGCGCCCTTGATGAATTTATCTTTCTGCTCGGCCATAATATCGGCTTGTTTTTTTCCGATAGCTCTTCTGAGAATGTCCGCCTCGCCCATAGTATAACCGGCAAGCTCCCGCGCGATTTTCAACACCTGTTCCTGGAATACTATTACGCCATAGGTCACTTTTAGAATTGATTCCAGCAAGGGATGAACATACTTGATCTCTTTTTTCCCCTTTTTCCGGTCGATATAAACATCTATCATCTTCGCGTCCAGAGGGCCGGGCCTATACAACGCGTTCATGGCGGTGAGGTCTTCAAGGCTCGATGGTTTCAGTTTTTTTAAATATTCTCTCATCCCCCCGGATTCAAACTGAAATATTCCTACCGTTTCGCCTTTCGAGAATAGATCGTAAACTTTCGCGTCATCAAGGGGAATTTTATCAATTTCAAGATTGATCCCCCTTTTTTTCAACAAGTCAAGGCAATCGTCGATAACTGTCAAAGTCCGCAGGCCAAGAAAATCCATTTTCAAAAGGCCGATAGCCTCAATCCAGCGCATATCATACTGGGTCGTTATTTCATTTTTATTCGATTTATAAAGAGGGGCGTAATCGGTTATTGGGCCGGGCGCGATAACCACTCCCGCGGCATGAGTGGAGGCATGGCGCGAAAGCCCTTCCAGTGTCTGCGAATAATCTAATAGGGTGCGGATCTGCTCATCTTCCTCGCGGCGGCGCTTTAGCTCCGGCTCCGCTTTTAGCGCTTTTTTTAGCGTCATATCAATTTCCATCGGAATTAGTTTGGCGATAATATCTACTTCGCTATAAGGCAGCGACATTACCCTCCCAACATCCCTAATTACCGCGCGGGCGGCCATGCTGCCGAAAGTTATTATCTGCGCGACATTGTCTTTGCCGTATTTACCAGTAACATAATTTATGACTTTATCCCTGCCGCGGTCAGCGAAATCGATATCGATATCGGGCATGCTAACTCTTTCGGGGTTCAAAAACCTTTCAAACAATAAGCCGTATTTTATAGGATCGAGATTTGTTATTCCAAGGCAATAGCTGACAATAGATCCGGCCGCCGAACCCCTGCCGGGGCCAACGCGAATATTATTATTCCTGGCGAAATCAATAAAATCCTTAACTATCAGGAAATATCCGGAATAGCCCATTTTGTATATGACATCAAGCTCATACCGCATTCTTTCTTCAAGAGTTGTCGTAACCTTGCCATATCGCTGTTCCAGCCCTTTGACGCTTAGATACTCAAGGTAGCTATCGTCGGAATCAAACCCCTCGGGCAACAGAAATTTCGGGACTTTATTATTATAAAGCTCAAGGTTAAGGCTGCATTCTTCAGCGATACGCAATGTATTCTCAATCGCGCCAGGCGTATCCGCGAAAAGCTCTATCATTTCTTCAGGCGATTTGAAATATATCTGGTCAGTTGTGTATCTCATTCTATTTGCGTCATCAAGGACCTTGCCGGTCTGAATGCACAGCAAGGCGTCATGCGCTTTGGAATGCTCCTGCTTCATGTAGTGGCAATCGTTTGTGGCAACCAGCCTAACGCCAAATTCGGAAGCTATTTCTTTTAAGGAGGCGGCAACCTTATTCTCTTCGGGTATATTATGGTTTTGCAGTTCAAGGTAGTAGTTCTCTTTTCCAAAGATATCCAGATACTCTTTAACAGCTTTTCGCGCGGCGTCATATTGGTCATTCTGAATCAGTTTCGCGATTTCACCATTCAGACAAGCCGAAAGCGCTGTTATGCCATCGCCATATTCCTTCATTAATTCCTTATCAATACGGGGCTTATTATAAAATCCTTCCGTATAACCATGCGACGCCAATTGTATCAGGTTTTTGTAGCCGGTATAATTTTTGGCCAGTAAAACAAGATGATATCCGGATTTTGTCAGACCCTTGGGCGATCTGTCATGGCGGCTTCCGGGAGCAACATAGGTTTCTATCCCGATAATCGGTTTTATTTTAAGCTTCCGAG
>CAZKYQ010000161.1:0-5288 GCA_964556975.1 uncultured Ignavibacteria bacterium | reverse complement strand
TGTTATCAAGCTTTTAATCAATTTCGCGATTCTCTCATTAGTGCTTCAAAAATCTTTTCGTAACCCGCGTATATTTTTTCCGGCGAAAAACGATTTTCGGCGAATATCTTCGCTCTTTTGCCAAACTCGCTTAACTCTGACTCGTTCTCCAATAATTTTTTAATCATCTCGATCATCTGAGATTCGTTGCCCTCTTCCACGCAATATCCGTTTTCACCATCAATTACCGCGTCGGTTATGCCCTCGATACCCGTTGCTATAACGGGAACGCCCCTGATGGCGGCCTCCAAAGCTACAATGCCGAACCCCTCCATATCTCCGAAAACAGACCTGTTGGGCATGATAAAAAGATCACTTGCCACAAAAAGCAATTCTCTTAATTCTTCAGTGATATCGTTTAAATAATATACCCCCGGTTTTTCACTTATTGCCAAAAGTTTATCATGAACCGAGTCGCAGCCGGAGGCGATCATTAGAAATTTCAAAGTTTCCTTTTTAAGAAATGGCGCGATAGATTTTATCCATAACGGTATTTTCTGTTTGGGGCCGGCGACAATATAAACGACATTTTCGGGCAAGCGGGAATGAATGTTTTTGGCGAACCAATCAAACCCCTTTCGTCTAAGGGGCCTTCCAAGGCTGAACAAAATTTTCTTGCCCTTGAGGCCAATTCCAGTCTGATGACGAATCTTATTATAAACATCTTCGCTTTTGGTAAGATTGTTTTGGACTTTTTCAGCGGAGTTTGGAATGACTTCGATCTTTTCCCTTGAGACCCCTCTTGACTCAACCTGCTGGGCGGTATAATTACTTACACAAATTATCTTATCAAGCTTTTTCAGAGATGATCTTAAAATTTTTTGATATGGTTCGATTGGCAATATAACGTCAAGCCCATGCACTGTGGCTATGACTTTTTTCCTTGAAGCCGACTTGATCTTAGCGCCAACCAATGCCGTAACCGCGTCGTCGCAATGAATAATTTCAGCGTTGCTCCATTTTGATTTATAGTAAAAGTAAGGAAAATAAAATGGCGCTCCCCATTCGGGGCCTCGCCAAACTATCGGTTCAGTATTGAATGATCCGTTTAATCCGCTAATCAAACGCGCGTTATGTCTCTGCACTCCGCCAATAGATTTAGGGTCTTTTCGTATTAAGAATATAATGCCGCGTTTGTGCTTATTTGTTTTGGAGTTCGTATTCCCTCTTTCGGTTTTCCGATTTTCGATTGTATTCAGCTATTACTTTTTTATAATCGTCTATAAGCCCGCGATTGATATTGTCCCAGCTTTTATTGGCTATTGTTTTGAGTGCCTCCGTGGCCATGGAATTTCTTAATCTTGTATTTAATAGTACTTTTTCCATTTTGTTGGCGAAATCTTCGGCGTCTCTTGGTCTGGCAAGAAATCCTGTTTCGCCATCGGAAATGAGGTCTTTCACTCCGCCTTCAGCCGCGCCTATTGCTGGCAGGCCCGATGCTGCGGCTTCCTGAATGACATTGCCGAACGATTCCGTTGTCGATGGAAAAACAAAAAGATCAGCGGAAGCGTAGGCTCTCGACAATGCCTCGCCTTCAAGATGGCCTTGAAGGATAATATCGGGCATGCTCCTTTCAATTTTATGCTTATACGGGCCGCCGCCAACAAGCACCAGTTGATAATTCACGTTTCTCTTTTTTAGAATCGAATGAGCTTGAAGTAGAACTTCGACATCTTTCTCGGCGACGAGACGTCCCACGAAAATCGCTACCGGCCATCCGTTCGGCGACCATTTTTCTTTCAAGGCTCTATCTGCATAAGCTG
This sequence comes from uncultured Ignavibacteria bacterium, assembly GCA_964556975.1. GTDB lineage: Bacteria > Zixibacteria > MSB-5A5 > UBA10806 > UBA10806. The sequence goes on along the minus strand of CAZKYQ010000161.1, from coordinate 3,486 downwards.
GAGAAAATTGATTGATATCAATCCCGCGGGCCCACAATTTGAGATTATTGAACCCCTTTTCGCTTAGTTCCCTGATTGTCGCTAAAGATGGCACAAAAGTCATATTGCCTCTATTGTAAAACCAGCGGAGATAACGCCAGCAATACGGCTCTGCCCAGCCGTATCCGTAATATTCGCAATAAGATACGAATCTTGTATGGAAAGAATTTACAATTGGTATATTTCTTTCTTTTGCGTAATTATAGGCCGACAACCCGGAAAAAAAAGGGCTGCAAACATGGATAATATCCGGTTGGAATTTGTCCAGGGAATATTTTAGGTCGTGAAATATTGGCAAGGAAAATCTGTATCGCTTATATAAAGGAAACGGGACCGACAGGATTTTATAGACCTTATCGCCCCATTCGGGATTTTCAGAACGAAAAGGAGAGTAGAATATGTATTCTATATTTGCTGATTCGAGCGTTTCCCTTAGATTGGATAAGGTTCGGCTTACGCCATCGGTAAGGGGTGGCAAAGATTCCGTAAAATAGGCTATCCGCATAACTGTCAATATATAACATACGGGGCCTTAGTAAATATTTTTTTCTCAAACATAAATTAACGATAATTTATCAAAATTATAAACGCGCGGCTTAAAATTCCGGCAACATTATCCGACTTTAGTATAGTTAAAGCAATTGACCGAATTCATTTTCTGTTCTAATTTCGTGAAATTATGAGAAAAACCTTGTTTTTACAAACCGTTTTCGCCCTTTTGACAACCGCCATGGTTTTTGCGGGCAATGATTATATCTGGCCGATGAAACTTTCTCCGGATTTGTCGTCGCGTTTTTGCGATTACCGAGCGGGACATTTTCATGCCGGGCTGGATATACGCACAAACGGCAAATCGGGATATCGAATATACGCGGTTGAAAGCGGCTATATCTTTAAGGTATCTGTGGCGCATAACGGTTATGGAAAAGCGATCTATTTACGTCTTAATAATGGGAAAACGGCAGTCTATGGACATCTATCAAGCTTCGGAAAAGAACTTGACAAAGTAGTCCGAAAAAGACAGATGAAAGAAAAACGTTATAGGCAAAGATTGATATTCAAGCCGAATGAATACCCTGTAAAAAAAGGGCAGCGGCTTGGATTCTCAGGGTCGTCCGGAGCAGGCGCTCCGCACCTTCATTTCGAACTCAGATCGACGAATAATTATCCTATTAACCCATTAAAATCAGGATTTTCAATTAAGGATAATGCGCCGCCTATAATAGAAAAATTGGCGGTCCGCCATTATAAACAAAGCTTTAATCCCGGAAATCCATGCGAAATAGAACTTCCCAAAATAGCGGCGGCGGCTGGCAAAAACAAATTCGCGTTAAAGGACACAATTTTCGCCGATGGCGATATCGCCCTTGCCGTATCCGGGGGCGATAGAATTGACGGCAGGAAATTCGTTTATGGCTTTTTCGGTTTGAAGTTGTTTGTCGATGACAGCCTGGTATTTGAAATGTTTTCCGACAGCATATCATACGAAACAACCGGCCAACTCGATTATATCAGAGACTTTGAAATGAATAACCTTGCAGGAGGCAAAGGAAGCGGCGATAACGATGACGGCGTTTTTTTCAGGCTTTACGCGCCTCCGGGAGCGGACCAATATTTCTGGAAAGGCTTCCATAATAACGCCGGCATTATTCCTCGTTCGAAAGTCTCGGGTACAGTAAGGCATATTCGAATAGCGGCTCTTGATGAAAGCGGAAACGAATCAAGTTTGGAATTTTTTATTAAGACTCCGGAACTTAATTCGCCATTGCCGGACTTTATATCTTACTATAAATTCAAAGATACAATTGAAGTTGATTTTTTGTCTTACGAAAAGATATCAGATATAAGATCCGGCTATAGAAACGGCTTGACCGAACCGTATCAGGAGATTAAATCAAGCTTTACGACAAAAACCTGGCGCAGCGCAGGAGAAATCGCCCATCTGAATACGTTAAAGCTGATCTCTCCATATAAAAAAGATGAATACAGATTCAGGTTCGAGACAAATGACGGGCGGATTTCGCCATGGGTATTTTTTAGGGATATGATGGAAAAATCCGGCATGGAAATCTACGGTTCGCCTGAAGATTTGAGGATCGATTATTATCCCGATTCTATTTTTTCCGACTTAACAATATCAATTCAATCCGCAAATCTGGCGTTCGATTTCGAAATGTACCAAAAGGGAGTGGGGCTATTTTCGACTGAAATAGTCGATAAGGAACTGCGCGGGTTGACAAATATCAGAATAAAAAGGGGGCCGAGAATTATAGTTGACACGACTGTTTCAATCTTTCCTGTTTATCCTGATAGCAGTACAATCGCTAAATCCCCGGACTCAAGATTAACGCTAAAATTCGACGCGGGCTCGTCGTATTACCCAATTTATGTTTTGCCTTCAAATTGGAAAAAGGCCGAAATAATGGGAAAAGAAGCGGAAGTTTTTGAAATTTACCCGCTATACTTTATTTCTGATTCTCCAATTCAATACCGCTTTGATTTGCAAGGAAGAGCAATAGACGTTGTCAAAGCAGGAGCTTATGGTTTTATGGAGCAAAAAAACAAATGGGGCTTCATCGAAAAGGCAAACGGATATTCAATTGAGTTTTTGGGCGTCGGTCTTGGCAGGCTGGCCATAATCGAAGATAACGAACCGCCCATAATAAACACTATCAGGCCAAGAGGGAGAATCAGGTCAAGAACGCCGAATTTATCCTGCTTAATAAGAGATAATATTTCGGGCATTTCTCTTGATACGGACCTGCAAATGAAAATCGATAATATCTGGGTCCCCGCCGAATACGATATGGACACAAAGAAATTTCAATATAAGGTCAATAGTAACCTTAAAATTGGCAAACATAAATTGGAAATCTCCGTAACGGATAATCAGGGAAATAGGACATCGAAAACATCTTACTTTACTATTATCGCGAAATAACGTAACCGCTTTTTCACCCCGCAGTTATTAAAATTCAATTCTTGCGAACATAAATTAATATTATCTTGATTCTTAAAAAGAATTATGGTTAATATGATGTACCGTGAGGGTCGCCGCGGATCTTCTGTAATTAGCTGAAGATAATAGGTAAGTGTAAACGCCAAAAAGGATTAGTAAATGAGTCTTGCCTCTTTTGTTCACCTTCATAACCATTCTCAATATTCGCTTCTGGATGGCGCCTGCAGGATTGATGATATGCTGGAAGAGGCGGTTAAAATGAAAATGCCCGCTCTGGCTATCACGGATCATGGCAATATGTTTGGCGCGATTGAGTTTTATACTAAGGCTCGGAAGCTTAAAATAAAACCGATTATCGGGATAGAAACCTATGTTGCTCCCGAAAGGTGCGGTGAAAGATCGCATGAGGGTGTGATAAAATCCGGCTGTGATGTTGTTTTACTGGACGGTGATTGTCTCGGCCACACAGAGGTGGTTATCTTGGTTAG
>CAZKYQ010000160.1:0-5376 GCA_964556975.1 uncultured Ignavibacteria bacterium | reverse complement strand
TCCATTGTTCTAATATACACCTTTTCCCGGTGTCCGTCAAAACGGGGGAGGTTCAGAACATTTAATAATAATATGAACAGGTTTGTATTTATAATTACACCCGTTACTGGATTCAAGGATTTTTTGAAATATAATATTTTTATCAGTTGATTCAAGGATTTTTCGAATCTTACTTGTCTTCTCTATCGTTATTCCTTCATTGCAATACCAACATTTAAATGAAACATTATTGTTTTTCATTCATTTGCCCATGTTTTAGTTTTTATCATATCCTTAAACAATTGAAGATAGCTTAGCTTGGAAAAATCCTTTTCCCTTGTCGCATATCGTCCGGAGAAAGACGCTTCTTGTTTTTGAATTGATTCATATATTCTATCACATCCCATAGCCAGGCCTCTTGAATTTGATATTTCGTATTGTAATGTACCCAGATAAGATAATCCCATTCATAGTTATTTGCTTTACCAACAAGGGTTACTTTGCTTCCAGGCTTTCCACTTGGGCGATTTGCCTTTACCTGATAACGCTCACCCTGGTATTTAAAATCAAAACCTCGTGATACGGCCGTTCTCCCGTCCATAGCATTTGAGTAATCCTCCTCAGATACTCCTATCAGCATAGCCGCATCATATTCTGATAATACCGATGTTATTGCAGGAGCAACTCCAAAACGACGCTCCCATTCAAGCGTGACATTCACTAATCTTTCTTTTAAGTTTTCTTCCAATTGTTCCCCTGTGCTTGGTTTGATTATTTAAAATTCAATCCTCTTTTTTTTCCCATGGCGCTAATTTTCTAAGTCCGGTGTTGGATACTATTTTCCCATCCTTTGCATTATCAGGTATATGCCCCTGAACTGCAGTATCCTTTGTAAAACCGCTTAAATCATTGATCATCTTATCCGCAACCATACGACTGCTATCACCCAATCTAATTATCGTGTGGCAATATCTGCATTCAATTTCATTGACCAAAGAGGATATTTCACCAAATACTTCCTCATCACAGGTTGGGCAGATTACATTCTGGTTTTGCTCCAATTTTTACCTCCTTTTCAGTACTTCATTTCAAGCACAACTCTAGGCCTCCCAGGCTGTCCCCACTGCTGGAAAGTATTTCACCTTTGCTTCTTTCTTATCCAAAGATAGCTCCCGAAGGCAATAAAACAAGGGAAAATAGGAGTATTGTCAAAAAAGTAGGTCAGGTCTCCCCGAGACCTGACGGTTTTTTTCAAATCCCTGAAGGATTTGACCTACTGATAACAATCATTGCTGCGTAAGGAAAGGGTTCCTTACAGCGCGCAAATCTATATTCTGGATTCCCGATTAGAGATTTCGGGAATGACAGTAAGGTTGTTTCATGCTTATCCCGACAAGATGTCGGGATAAGCATGCCACCCATCCGGTAAATCTGATGGTAAACAGTCGGGTCGGGCGCCTCGACCGCGCGGATTTAAAATCCGTAAAGTTCACCGAATTTTTTGTTCATGTATTCCATAAGATGTTTATGAGAAAGGGGCGCGCCAGTTACTCTTTGCACAAGATCGCCCGCACGGTAGCGCCGTCCGTGCTGATGGATATTTTTTCTCAGCCATTCCAGCAAAGGTTTGAAATCTCCTTTTTCAAATTGGGCATGTAAACCGCCGAGTTCCTCATCGGCTTTGGCGAAAAATTGCGCGGCGTAAAGATTGCCGAGCGTATATGTCGGGAAATAGCCAATCAGCCCAGCCGACCAGTGTACGTCCTGCAAACATCCCTGGGCGTCATCCGGCGGTTTGATACCGAAATATTTTTCGAACTTTTCGTTCCAGGCAAACGGGACATCTTTCAGAGCAAGATCGCCGTTGAAAAACGCGCTTTCAATCTCAAACCGCAGAAGAATATGCATATTGTAGGTTGCTTCATCGGCCTCTACCCTGATAAACGAAGGCCTAACGTCATTAACAGCGAAATAGAATTGGTCAAGTGTTACATCTTTGAGAGAATCGGGGTAGTTTTTCTGCGCGGCCGGGAAGAGGAATTTCCAAAAGGGTTTGCTTCGCCCGACCATGTTTTCCCACATCCTCGATTGCGATTCATGAAGACCCAGGGAATAAGTCTCCCCGCAGGGCGTTCCGTAATGCTCTTTCGGAAGCCCTTGCTCGTAGATCCCATGGCCGGCTTCATGCATTATGCCGAAGAACGCGCCGGGGAAATGGTTTCTATCGTAACGCGTCGTAATCCGCGTATCGCCCGGGCCGAATCCCGTGCAGAATGGATGCGTGGTTTCATCAAGGCGGCCGCCTTCAAAATCAAACCCGATTGCGGCGGCGGCTTCCGTGCCGAATTTCCTTTGTGTTTTTATCGGAAAATCGCGGGTTATTATCGAACGGTCCGGCTTCCTTCCGGAAGAATCGATTTTACCCAATAGCTCAACCAATTCATCACGAAATCCCGCGAACAGCCTGGTAACCTCATCGGTGGTTGTGCCGGGTTCAAAAAGATCGAGCATTGCGTTATATGGCGTGCCTTCATAACCGATAGCGTCGGCCACCTGGCGTTTCAGATTGACAACTTTTTCAAACCATGGAAGAAACGCCGGGAAATCAGATTTTGCTCTTGCTTCCTGCCATTTGCCTTGGGATAAAGTGATCGTTTTCGAAAGTTCTTCTACTAATGACTTGGGAATTTTAACTTGTAAATCGTAATCATGTTTCCATTCACGGATATTCGCCGCGTCAATTGAATCTTCTTTATCGTCTATAATGCCGTTTAAGAGCTCGTCAAGAATCTCGCCCACCCGGGGCGATGTTTGTTTATCATGGAGAAGCCCCGCCAGCAGCGAGATCATATCGGCCCTGTTTTCGACGCCGCCCTTGGGCATATAGGTTCTTTCATCCCAATCGAGAATCGCTTCACATCCCCCCAATATAGAGGTCTCTTTGCCGATTTTGTAAAGCTCTTTAAGTAATTTATCATTTTTCTCAGACATGCTTAATCCTTTGTCGTTACCGGTTTTATTTTTATTGGGGCTAAATATAAATATTTATCATGCCATGTCCAATAAAAAACAATATAATGGGCTGATGAAATTGTTGAAACAATTAAGAGCTTTTTCGGATATATAAATCTATGCACAGATTTTATCCTTTAATGTTCGCGGCTGTTGTGTCTCTTATAATTTCAGGACTGATAATACTTCTTCTCAGGTTTCTACACCATGATTGGTGGCGAAAAAAGGCGATCCGTTACGCGGCAATATTTATGGCGGCCGGGGGACTTTTTTCTCTTATTATTTGGGTAACTGGTATTTTTAGCGATCTCCGCCCTATTTCTTTTATCGGAGCGATTTTGGCAACAGGAATTTTTCTTTTACAGCTATCTCTTGTTATTTCTTTACCATTTTCAGGGATGACTCTTCTTTTGGATAAAATCGTTTCATATTATAAAAACAAACAAAACTCAAGAGAGCGGCCGGACTTGGTTGAAAGAAGGAAATTCATAAAAAGCTCCGCGGCGGTTCTTCCCGCAATTGCTTTGTCCTCTCAAGTTGCCGGTATCGCGAATTCATATAAAAAGATAATTGTTCCCGTAATAAAATTGCCGGTTGCCAACCTGCCTGATTCTCTGCAAGGATTTAAAATCGCGCATCTTTCCGATTCCCACCTCGGTTATTATACAACTCTTGGCGATTTGGAGGAGGCGGTCGAGGAAATCAAATCACACTCGCCCGATCTGGTCCTTGTTACCGGCGATATTTCGGACGATTTAACTATTCTTGCGGATGCTAATCGGATTGTCAATTCGATTCAACCGCCATTAGGCATTTACGCGTCAGTCGGCAACCATGAATATTACAGAGGAATAAAAATCGTAAAAAAGGTTTTCGAAAAATCAGATTTTCCTTTGTTAATAAATGAAAACGCGGCCATTCAGAAAGACAATATAGTGATTTTTGTCGGCGGCGCGGACGATCCGGTATCACTGCGAAAAGTATCAACCGAATTTCTAAGAGACACTGTTGAGAAAACCCTTGATGGCGCCCCATCCGATTCCTTTAAAATCATTATGAGCCACAGGCCTCGCGGCCTCGATTACGCTTCTATGTTGAATGTTAATCTGGTTTTAGCGGGCCATACACACGGCACGCAGCTGGGAATATTTGGCAGATCCGCGTTTGAAAGCGTTTGGCCGGAACTTTATCTTTGGGGAATATACGGAAAAAACAACACAACATTATATACGTCAAGCGGAATGGGCCATTGGATGCCATTTCGGCTTGGCTGTCCCGCCGAGGCCCCGATATTGGTTTTGGAAAAAAACTCTGAAACCGTATGATTTGATTTAGAGTTATAGTATCTGAAAATACATTGCTGTTGGTTTTAATTTTGGGCGGAGAAAAATATGATTAATAATGTTGGAGGTTTTGACCGATTATTCAGATTAATTGTCGGGCCAATCCTATTGGCGATCGCGATTTTCGGGGTAAGTTCGGCGGGTTGGGCTGTTTTTCTGGCAATTGTCGGGATCGTGCTGTTTGTAACCGGGCTAACTCGAATTTGTCCCGCTTATTTACCGTTTAAAGCGAGTACGTTTAAAAAGAAAGAGGATTCGGCCTAAATCAGTAATTTACGCCGGACAATAATTTCCTTATAAGCTTGAATCTATTGACTTCTTTTTGATATCAATATTAAAAATACTTGTCATTATAAAATAAGCCCATATATTGCCGAAAATATTGATAGGCCGGTATTATTTTAAGGAGAAAGATAGATGAAATATTTAAATAGCATACTTGAAGCAATTGGAGATACTCCTCTTATAAAGCTAAACAAACTTGCGCCACAAGACGGCGCGACAGTCCTGGTAAAGCCCGAATACCTCAATCCTGCCGGTTCAATTAAAGACAGGATGGCTCTTTACATTATCGAGAAGGCAGAAAAAGAAGGACTTTTAAAGCCGGGCGGGACAATTGTTGAAAACACATCGGGGAATACCGGCGCAGGCGTAGCAATGGCGGCAGCCGTGAAAGGATACAAAGCCATTTTCACAATGCCGGACAAAATGTCAAACGAAAAAATCGATTTACTTAAAGCTTTTGGCGCGCGAGTGGTTATCACGCCCACTGATGTTCCCGCTGATTCGCCCCAAAGTTATTATGAAACGGCAAAGAGAATCGCGAAAGAAACGCCAAATTCGTTTTATTTGAACCAATATCATAACATACGCAACATTGAAGCTCATTATCACACGACTGGCCGTGAGATATATGAGCAAACCGGCGGGAAAGTAGATTACCTTGTGGGAGGCATAGGAACTGGCGGGACAATATCGGGCGCTGGGAAATTCTTTAAGGAAAAAATTTCCGAAATTAAAATAATAGCCGTTTGGCCCCAGG
>CAZKYQ010000159.1:0-5562 GCA_964556975.1 uncultured Ignavibacteria bacterium | reverse complement strand
CAGCAACAAAACCAGAATGAATTTTTTAACCATAGCGCTCTCCTTACACTTAAAATTTTATTTTAGGTCTTTTATGCAACAAACCTGTATACGTCAATATTTATTTTAACAAAATTTGATCTTTTCACAAAAATATTTTATATCAATTTTCGATGTTATTAATGATCTAAATATTCATTTAGCATTGAATTCGCTCGCGAGAATACTAAAAAGTAAATCATCATGAAGTTTGCCTCTGTAACTGTGATGCTGGCGTAAACGGCCGTCCTGTTTGAAACCAAGTTTTTCCAGTAATTTAATTGATGCCTCGTTAAACTCGCCGGTTTGGGCCATAACCTTATTTAGATCCAGATCATTGAAAAGATATTTCAGCAAAACCGATATCGCTTCATAAATATAGCCCCGGCGTCTGAAATCGGGGTTTGCCAGATAGCCGATTTCCGCTGAACGGTTTTGCTTGTTTAAATTGAAATAGGCGACCTTGCCCACAAGAGCGTTGTTTTCCCGTGTCCTGACGGAATAATTCCACACCGTTTGATAGCCCTTGCGATTTAAAAACCGCTCCAATACTTCGCTCTCGGTTCGATTTGGTATCGGCCGACATGTCATACTTTCAGGCTCGGACATTAGAAACCACCTGTGGAACACAATAACGTCATCCTCTGCCATTTCATTCAGGACGATAATATCCGATTGCAATGAATTCATCAGCCCGGATTATATTAAGATATCTTTCTGCCAACCGAGTTTAATAAGCCCGATTTTTTTCGGATCGCTCATGCCAAGCCCATGCTTAATAAACGCATAATATTTATCCCTTGCATTAATCCTCATTAGTCGTCAACGAAAGAGAGATGCGTTTGCGTTCAAGGTCAACGTCGAGCACGGTTACTTTCATCCTTTGCCCGACTTTAATTAATTCAGAAACAATTTTGACATACTTCTTTCCCATTTTACTTTTATGCACCAGTCCGTCCTGATGAACGCCTATATCAACGAAAGCCCCGAAAGCTGTAACATTTGTAACAACGCCGGGAAGAACCATGCCGCTTTTAAGATCGTCGATTTTGTTCACTCTTTCGTCAAATTTAAATGGAACGTATGCGGGCCTTGGATCGCGGCCCGGCTTCGCCAGTTCATTCAGGATGTCCTTCAAAGTGGGAATTCCAATTTTATCCGACACATATTTTTTAAGGTCTATTCTCTTTCTTAAATCTTCATTCTCAATTATATCCAAAACTGAACATTCCAAATCAGAAGCCATTTCCCTTACAATATCATAGCTCTCTGGATGGACCGCGCTTTTATCAAGAGGGTTGCTTGATTCGGCGATTCGAAGAAATCCCGCCGCCTGTTCAAATGCCTTGGGGCCCAGCCTCGGAACTTTCTTCAGCTCTTCCCTCGACTTAAAAGACCCGGCTTCATCCCTAAATTTCACTACATTGGCCGCTAATTGAGGGCCAAGGCCAGAGACATAAGTAAGCAATTGTTTGCTTGCCGTATTAACTTCCACGCCAACAGAATTTACACAACTAATGACAACATCATCCAGCCCTTTTCTTAAGGCGGTCTGATCGATATCGTGCTGATACTGTCCAACGCCAATGGCTTTCGCATCAATCTTGACAAGCTCCGCGAGCGGATCCATCAGACGCCGCCCAATCGAAACAGCCCCGCGAACGGTTAGATCGTAATCGGGAAATTCCTCTCTCGCCGCCTTTGACGCGGAATAAACTGACGCGCCCGATTCGTTTACCATTACTATTGTTATATTTTCAGGCAACTCAATCTCATTTAAAAACGTTTCTGTTTCTCTTCCGGCTGTCCCGTTACCGACAGCGATTACCTCAATCTGAAATGATTCGCAAATATTTTTTATTTCCTTTGCGGCGTCTAATCGTCTTGCTTCCGCGTTATGCGGGAAGATGGTTGTATTGTGCAACAGCTTCCCCTGCTTGTCCAGACACGCGACCTTACAGCCGGTCCGAAAACCGGGATCTATCGCAAGGACCGATTTCCCTCCCAGGGGCGGAGCCATCAGCAGTTCACGCAAATTATCTGAAAATATTTTTATGGCTTCTGTATCGGCCTTCAATTTTGACTCCGCCCGAAACTCATTTTCCAAAGACGGTTCCAATAGTCTTTTGTAGCAATCCAATATCGCCAGCCTGACCTGTTCGGAAGCCGGATTTTCAGCCGCCAAAAACAGTTCTTCCAGAATCGCTATGGCCATTTCTTCGGGGGGCGCAATACGAACGGTTAGAAATGATTCATTTTCACCGCGGCGTATCGCCAGTAATCTATGCGATGGGATTTCGGCTAAGGGTTCCTCCCAATCGAAATAATCAGAATATTTGGCTCCCTCTTCTTCCTTTTTAATTACTACGCTTGATTTTATTACAGCCTTTTGGGAAAAAAGCTCTCTTACACGCGCTCTGGCGTCCATGTCCTCGTTGATCCATTCGGCGATGATATCCCTCGCGCCGGCGAGAGCGTCCAAGACCGATTCTACGCCTTTTTCCTGGTTTATAAAAACCTCAGCTTCGGTTTCGGGATCAATATCTTCCTGATCTAAAATTATCTCCGCTAAAGGCTCAAGACCTTTTTCGCGGGCGATAGATGCCCGTGTACGTTTTTTGGGCTTATAAGGAAGGTAGATATCCTCGAGTTCCGCCATTGTTTCGGCTTTTTCAATAGCTTCGAGCAGTTCGTCAGTTAATAAATCGCGCTCTGTTAATGATTTGATTATAGCGTCGCGGCGCTTATCTAATTCTCTGAATTGAGCAATTTTATCACGGATTTCCGTAACGGCAACTTCATCCAGACCGCCGGTTACCTCTTTACGGTAGCGCGATATAAACGGTACAGTCGCGCCATCGTCCAAAAGAGCTGATGCCGCGAGAACCTGCCCTGGCGAAATTTCCAGCTTTTCCGCTATTTTCTTTGCGTACTGCGCGTTCTTATCTTCCAATTCATTTGCTCCTTCTAAAAAATATACGATTATTGCCATTAAAATGAAATATTAATTACATTATTGTTTTTAAAGATGGGTCTTGGAGAGTATGCCTCATATTTTGATTGCCATGATAAAACAATTTCAAAAAATAATGAATCTTGTTGCGCAGTAGCCAGTATATATATTATATTTATATCTGTGCGATAAAGAATGAAAATGAAATCTAAATACATTACCGGAGGTGCAGATCATGGGTGATATTACCCGTAGGAAATTTCTTGCAACCGGGGCCAAAGGGGTTGTTGTGGCGAGTATTCCAGCCTTTTTCAGATTTGATCCCATGGCCGCGCTGGCCGCTCCGCTGGGGGACGATATGAAACTAACAAATTACTATAAACATTTTGGCGTCGATGAGAAAATTATTCTCGATGTAATGCAGGCGGCTTTGGAGCATGGCGGTGATTATTGCGATATCTATTTCCAGCATAGCATTGCAAATTGGGTAGGACTGGAAGACAATGATGTAAATAAAGCGTATTCCAAGGTTGATTTCGGGGCTGGAATCCGTGTTGTATCCGGCGACCAGACCGGCTTCTCGTTTACCGAGGAGATAACGCCAAAAGCCATGAAACTCGCGGCCGCTACCGCGGCGAATATCGCCAATCAAAACCGCAAGGCCGCGCCGATAAAATTGGATTTGAAATCGGCGCCGGATTATTATCCAATCGAAACACTCTGGGAAAATGTGAAAATCGACCGAAAAATCCCCTATCTTCAAAAAATTAATGAAAGAGTTTTTTCTAAAGACAGCAGGATTATTAAATCTCGCATTCAATTTAGCGATTCGAGTTCCTATATACTCATAGCCAATTCAGACGGGCGAATCGTTTGTGATTATCGGCCGATGACATCAATCAGGGTTTCTTGCAGCGCCGAACAAAACGGCCAGAGGGAATCCAACGGTTTCAATCTCTCCGGACGGTACGGCATAGAATTTTTCTCGCGGAAAAATGTCGAAAGACTGGCGGATGAAGCAGTGCGCCGCACTGTAGAATTGTTCGAGGCCATCAAGCCGGAGGCGGGCGAGATGGAAGTTGTGCTTGCGGCGGGAAGCTCCGGCATTTTGCTTCACGAGGCCATAGGCCATGGCATGGAAGCTGATTTCAACAGAAAAAATATCTCGATTTTCGCCGATAAGATCAACAAACCCGTAGCGGAAAAATTTGTTTCCATCGTTGACAATGGCACAAATCTGAATATACGCGGTTCAATTAACATCGATGATGAAGGAAACGACACAGAAGAAACCTACCTGGTAGAAAATGGCATTCTAACGACATACCTTCACGATAGAATAAGCTCCAAACATTACAATGTAAAATATACCGGCAGCGGTCGCCGGCAATCATTCCGGCACCCGCCTATGCCCAGAATGAGAAACACTTATATGCTTCCGGGCCCGCATACTAAAGAGGAAATAATCAGAAGCGTGAAAAAGGGCGTGTATACCGAATCTTTCACCAACGGGCAGGTTTATATTGGCGCCGGTGATTTTACTTTTTATGTCAAATCCGGCAACCTGATTGAAAACGGCAAATTAACCAGGCCGATTAAAGATATTAATATCATTGGAAACGGCCCCGAAGTGCTGTCTAATATTGTTATGGTAGGAGACGACATGAAAATGGCCGAAGGCGGGTGGACATGCGGTAAAAACGGTCAAAGCGTACCGGTATCGATGGGTCTTCCCACTGTGAAAGTCTCGTCAATTACCATTGGCGGCGTATCCTGAAAAGCAAGCAAGAAGGTCTGAAATATGAATAACAAGGAAAAAATAGAAAACGCCAAATGGGCTATAACCCATGCTAAAAATAACGGCGCTGACGAAGTATCGGTAAGCGTTTCCCAGAGCAGGAATATTGATGTTGAGGTCCGAGACGGCAAAGTCGATCAGTTAAAAGAGGCAACTCAAAATTCGCTCAGCATTACAATCTATGCCAATAATAAATACTCAAACCATTCTACAAACGATCTGCAAAAAGAATCTTTGGAGAAATTCATTTCTGAAGCAACCAACATGACAAAATACTTGACTGAGGATCCATTCAGGAGCTTGCCGGACCCAAAGTATTACAAGGGGCAGAAAGATCATGAGCTCAAAGTTTTCGATTCATCTTATGAAAACGTAAACTCCGACCAGCGCGTAAAAATCTCCCGCGATTTGGAAGCTATCGCCAAATCGCAAAGCGATAAGATCATATCCTGCTCTTCGGGATATTCCGACAGTTTTTCAGAATCGGTGAAAGTCAACAGCAATGGTTTTGAGGGCGAGACCCGCAGGACTTCGTTTTCCGCCGGAGTCGAAGTCACTATTGATGATGGCCGGGGCGGCCGCCCATCAGACTGGAACTGGGCAACAGTAAGGTTTTACAACAATCTTCCTGATCTGGAACCATTGGCTAAGCTTGCCGCCCAACGCGCCCTAAACAAAATCGGGCAGGAGAAGATGAAATCCGGAAAATACGAAATGGTTGTCGAAAACCGTTCCGTACAAAGGTTTTTTTATTCTCTTTTTTGCCCCATTTTAGCCTGTTCTCTCCTGCACA
>CAZKYQ010000158.1:0-5634 GCA_964556975.1 uncultured Ignavibacteria bacterium | reverse complement strand
CCCGTACAAATTAACGTCATTCCGAAATTTACAATTCGCCCCGTATAAACGCAAGATAATAAATGGGAGGATAGTTTGGGAGTAACGCTTATTTATTAGCTAAAACCGCCCTATTGCCGACCGCAAAAATGGCGAGACCGCGGATCGCTCACGAACCTGCCATAGAGCCAACGCCAGCGCGCAGACGCCGTCGCCGACGTTAGCGTACATCTTGTCCATTGCGCGGATTTCGTCGGTCAAGCTCCAGATTGATCCGCCGGTATCGGGGAATTCCTCATAAGGCCATACGATTTCACCGGAAAACACAGCCCGTTCGAAATTAGCCAATAACAAATCCCTGTTGCCGCCTCCAAAATTGAAACCTACCGCGCCGATGTCGCTTAGCTCCGAAAGCACGACATCCCCAAGGCCGGTGGAATCGACAATTGTCACGCCGCCGTATTTGCGATGCCTCCGTTTGATGGCGTCAATGGTTACGGGCCACTCTCTTTGCATCCGAACTGTTTCCACAACGCGGTACGGCTTTGCTTTCGCGTCAATTGTGATGCCGACAGTATGAGTAACTTTTCTGGCAAGGTCCCAGCCATGTATAAAGAATCCATCTGAATTTAATTTGAATTTGTTTCGGCTATTGATAAGACACATATTAATAATGTTTTCAGGGAAAAGCCTGCCCTCAAATGACGTGAAACGGCCATGAAGATGTTGGGCTATTCTCGATTCAGAAAATCCTTTTGTCAAATCGCCGAGGTATTTTTTTGAAAGGTGCGGGTTCTCGAATGTTGAGCCGTGGACAACGGCACCGCGCCTGCCCCTCTTTACAGCTTCGCATTTTTTGAAAAACCAGTTCAGGCCGTTCGGGGTCGATGAGTAATCGAGAACGCCATCCCGGTCGGCCAGCCTCATTTTCAATACGGCTTCTACAACCCATTCTCCGGCGGGGTCATAAGCCGCTTCATCGAAATTGATATAATCAAAATCATGCCCCAGTAGATATTCGCCTTTATTATATGTTGACCGCGCCCAGATCTCAGAGCCGTTTTTGAAAATAATATGCGGGAAAGGCGAATGCCTGATCTTATCGATTAGCGGCTTTAAAATTGCCGATCTTCCAAGAAGATCAACCGCTTTTGAGAAAATTATCCCCGCCTGGTCCTGAGTAATCGATATGTTCGCGCAGCGATAGTAACCGTCCACATCCCGTTCGGTCGGCCTGATCTGGAACAATGCGCGGTGTATCAATTTGACTGCCTGGATTTGAGATTTGCCCCATCGGTTGCCCGTAACCAGACAGTTTTCAGAACCTGTTGATGATTTCAGCCATTTAATCTGTCCGCTATGGGGGCTGAAGTTTACAAAGGCGCGGGCGAAATATATGGGATCGGTTACGGCGCAACGCCAATTCCTTTGAGAATGGCAACAGTTTTTAGATGTCATTAAACTGGGTTTGATTATAATTGAGCGCGATCCAATTCTTCTTTGCGGATTTCGGATAGTATTTTCAGAAGGAGATTCTCGTTTTCGGAACCGTCGGATAATTTGTTTTTGAGCTCAATCGCCTTGAATCCGGAATCGATTTTTAATTCAAGTCCGCCGTCGATTAGCTTGCGATAAACCGAGTCCCGGACCGCGTCTAAAAACTCAAGATCGCTCACCTGAACATTGGATTCTTCAGTCGTTTTTTGGGCCAAGGTTTTCCGGGAAGAAGAGGGTTTATTGTCGGATTTGGCTTTCTTGGCTACTGATTTGGATTGCTTGTGGTTTTTGCAATGTTTCGCCAATAAAGTTTTGGATAATTTTATCCCCTGTTCTTTGGCCCACTTGATTGTCTGGTCGGATTTTAATTCGGCGTGGCGTTTTTCTATCTCTTTTCTGAAGGAGGACTGGCATATAACGCAATCCGATAACGATTTAGTTTTCGCTTTCGATCCTGAAGATTCTGTTTCTTGCCTCATCTTTGGTTAACAACCCTGCTGTAAAAAGTTCTCTCACGCGCGCGCTGCCTTCTTTTTCCGATTCATACCGGGCCAGCGCGCCATTAATCCGATCATTATTAAACCTCACAGCCGCTTTCAGGCCGACGCCTGATTTGGCCAAATGAACATTGACCATCCATTCAAAAAACCTGACGGCAAGTTTCTGCACCGAGACTGCCTGCCTTAAAACAAGCTCAAATTTGAAATTTGCCCAGCTTCGCGTGCTGCCGTAAGAATAGCCGAGCATAAAGGGATCGAGATGAACGCCGGCGCATATATCCTCGATAAGGCTGCGGTGTGATAGAAACCATGAGTTTGAGGTCGATGTACTGCCGCCTTTAGGAGAAATAGTAGCGATATCTATATCCTCCCAGGTCACTACCGAATCGGCGGGCTTGATGCCCGAAAAAAGACTTACGGTATCATCGAAATATTTGTTGGCCCTATCGAGAAAGTTATCGTCAGATTCGCCCATTTGTTTTTCCGGTTTTTTAATCTGAACATGCAGACGATTATATCCGGTTTTTTCCTGCGTCTGCTGCATGTCGTAAAGAAGTTTCTGCTCCATTCTGCTAACGAACCCAACCGATTGCAAAATGCTTTTCCCGCGGGGATCGGCAGGGGAGTCGTCAAGAGGGATATAAATAAATGTCGCCGGGTCTATCAGGAACTTGCCGTCTTCGGTTTCGCGGAATATTTTCCAGCCCGGAATTCCGCTTTCGTCTTTTTCAAATGATAGGTCGCGAACGTCAATGGGAATAAACCGGGAAACGCCTTCACTTTTGCTATATTCGATTTCTCCCGCAAAGGCGCCGTCGGTGAAAAGAGAATTAAATAAGAGGTCCGAAAGCCGCCCCAAACCGCCGGACTTTTGATAATCATCCTGAACAAGATTACTATCCAGAACCTCGATAGCGTTGTTTAACTGGGACCGATTTTTCTCGGTATCTCCGTCGGAGAGATAAAACTCAATCGGGCTTGAGCAGAGCCTGGCCCATGTCCAAATCGCTCCGCTAATCACCGGAATTTGATCTCTTAGGAACCTGTAAAGCGTTATGCGTTCGTAGTAACCGTAATCGCCGAGGAAACCCGGCCCATCGCCGTTATACTTCAACGACGCTCCCGTTCTTTCCCGTTTTGAGCGGTGTTTGAAAGTTCCAGCCCTTTGGGCAAGTTCAACCGGAGGCGGACCGCTTTCTTTTGATTTTTTGGTGAACAGATTAAATCCAAACATTGGGACTCCTCAAGAATTTATTACAAAATACTGTTTTCATAATACCCGCTCATATAAAGCAAATGTCGATTGAACATGTTTTGATGTTGGGGCCCATTGGATTCCCGATTAGAGATTTCGGGAATGACAACCCTTACTTTTGTCATATCCAGACGGATCCGTAGGACGACCTTACGGAATAGAACATAGTTTATTCTTGAGGGAAGTAGATTGCTTTGTCCCCCGCCAAAAGCGGGGAACTAGCAATGACGACTTCTTTTTGTATATTTATGCGTTTCACAAATTACCCAAACTCAAATAGAAAAGCCCCCGGCTGTTGCCGGAGGCTTTTTATGAAAATTAATATTTCTTTGTCGTGCCGACAGGTGGCCTCACCTGTCGGAATACTGTCGGGCCGGGCGCCCCGACAGCACACAAAATATTACTTTTATTGTGAATTTTTCGGCGGCATAATTTCGATTCCGCCTCTTGAAAGCGGGCCGGCTGCCGCTCCCGGAGATGTCGCCGCAATTGTATCGACAACCGTAACAACGCCGGTGGTTCCGTCAACATTGCACACATGCCACCAATAATTGGAGGAGGCTGATGCGTTTTCAGGTACCGCAAATGACTGTACTGTGCCATCAGGTTGCAATAAATCCACCTGCGCTTCGGAAGTTACAATTGTGCCGGTGCCGGAGTAATGATAGACGGCGTAAACATACGTTCCTGGGAATTCATCCCATATTGTAACATGCTCTGGCCCGAAGCTCGAGACGTCGTCAACGTCGAGGTCGGCGAAAGGCGCGGATTCCGCATAGCCGCGCGACGCATAGTAAACATGATACGCGGTTGTGTCGAACTCACCGGGGATTTCAGGGGTGAAGAGGTGTGAATCGAGGTCTCTTGGGTCTTGTCCCCATGTAAGAGTAAACTGCAGCCAGAAATCTCTATTCATGCTAATACCGCTGATATCTATTAGCGGCAATTGGCCGCCAAGATACGACATTGTTGAAACGGTAATAGTATCGCCGCTGAAAATTCGCAGTTCCAAGCTCATTAGGGCGGAGAAAGCCTCGAAAGATGCAATCTGGGGCAACAAGAATGAAGCCATTGATCGGCCTGCGCCCGTGGATGAAATCATATTGTCATTAAGATGAACCAAAACCGCCCCCTGATAATCAACACTGTCCGCAAGAGCATAGAAAGACTCCATATCCATTGTTCGGCTTGTCTCTGTTACCCATGAATCGGATTGGATCAGATTATAGTTTGGAGGATTAATATCGTAGCCGTGCGCCGCCAGGCTGGAATTGTCCATTATCAATTCCACCGCGATTACTGTTTCTCTGGCTGCCTTTGGAGAATTTACTCTGTCAGGATTGCCGACTTCGGCCCTATGGCGCGATTGTGCGTCGGCCAATGAAGTCACCGTAAGCCCGGGATAATATGATCCGTCCGGAGAACTGCCTATTGTCAGCAAATGTTCTTGCAAAAGATAGCAGGTAACATCCGCTCCTGAAACAGTAGCCATTGATGAGGTCGTTACAGTAATTTCCACCGAATACGGGCCGATGGATAATGTCGCGAGCCCGGTACCGTCGGTTGTACCCGTAACTGTGGCCGCCTCCTCGGGCATTACCGGATCATCGCTGCATCCGGTCATAATCCCGGCAAAAGCGCATAGAACCAAGATGGATATTAGCCTAAGTCTCATAATAATTCCTCCCATTTACATGGAAATTAATATTTATGGCGCAATTCTTTTCTAACATAGATTTTCGGTCAAAAAGAGACCGTCTTTAGATAGAAGACGATTTCGACCCAAAGGAAAGGAAGTAATTATCAATTATTGCAAAAAATGGCAGGAAATGGGGTTTGGTTCAACTATTTTTTATGGGTCGGGAGGAATGAAATGGCAATCTGATGATGTTTGTTGCCCCCAGGATGTCGCAAGACTTCATCCTGAGGGATAGTTCCCTCATGGATTCCCGATCAGAGATTTCGGGAATGACAGACTCTTCTGGTTGCCAAGCGCCTGCTTGGCAACCCCAAAAACCGACAAAGCTCTACGTCCCATTTCAGCGCGTGCAATATTAATCGCTTTTTTCGGAACCGCCGCCCTTTCTTGCGATTGCCGCCCTGGCCGCCCGGCCCGCGATTTCTCTTTTCACTTTGGTTATTTCAATAATCCTATCGACAGCCTTATCGAGCCAAACAGACCAATGCGCTTTCGGAAATTTCAATCTGAAATAATCGGTGACATCATCGGCGATAACAAGAATATGCGCGGCAATCTCGCGGTTGCGTTTTGCTTTTAAAAGAGGCAATAGCTCTTTTTTGATTATGTATCCGATATACATCATAATAACCGCGCCAATAGCCGCGACCGATTTTTCGGTAAAGATATCGCCAACCCAGGAAAAAACCGAAGCCTGAGATTGC
>CAZKYQ010000157.1:0-5647 GCA_964556975.1 uncultured Ignavibacteria bacterium | reverse complement strand
GAATCAGGGGCCGTCTTTATAAAT
This sequence comes from uncultured Ignavibacteria bacterium, assembly GCA_964556975.1. Lineage (GTDB taxonomy): Bacteria > Zixibacteria > MSB-5A5 > UBA10806 > UBA10806. The sequence goes on along the minus strand of CAZKYQ010000157.1, from coordinate 5,623 downwards.
GGCATGACCAAATCGGACCCAAGACTGCCATTCGGAGGCGTAAAGAAATCCGGCTATGGACGTGAGCTTTCTCATTACGGAATCAAGGAGTTCGTGAATATAAAAACCATCTGGGTCGCTTAGTAATTTCCACTTGACAATAGCTTTCCCCGGAATAAATTAGCTTGATCGGACGGCTGATTTGTCCGATAAAGCATTAGATGGCGGCGTAGCTCAGCTGGTTAGAGCAGCGGAATCATAATCCGCGTGTCCGGGGTTCAAGTCCCTGCGCCGCTACTTGTGTTTCAAGGAGTTACGGGGATTTATGGAAAACGCTTTTATGCTCGCGAAAGTACCGCGCCAATCGCTGGGCATTAGAACCTCATAGTGCCCAAAGGGACTTAAGTTAAGAAACAGTTTTGGATGGCATACTTAATATAATCTTGCTCTTACAATATACAGCCTATGAATAAAACCGGACTGATCTATTAAGAGATCGACAGTCCGTAGGAAAAGTCAGGGCTATTAAGAATGATATTGGTTACCAGGCAACCGCCTGTAACCAGCGCAAGGGTATTATACTGCCCCAATAAAACCTATTTGATTATCCGGCGTATAAACATTATATTCCGCATCGTAATAACGGCTGAATTTTTTTGAGGGAGGTAATGAAAAATATCACAAACCCGACACTGCCTTATCTGCTTGTAATCTCAATTATCGCAACAGCTTCCTGCGCATTGTTTCCGCCGGAAGAGGACGCATACCTCAAAAGTTACGCCAAAGCCCACGACTATATGCTTGAGAATCGGCCAGAAAAAGCTATCCCTCTTTACAAAAAATCCCTGAAACAAAAAGAGGATTTCCTTCCGGTCTATCAGGAACTTGCCGTTTGCTACCAGCAGATCGGACAAGCCGACAGCGCTATCCTGTATTACGAAGGAGCTATTGCTTACAATCCCCGCAATGTCGACGCTTACCAATCAATCGGTAACATATTTTATATGAAAGGCGATTATGATGATGCCTTAATCTGGTACGACCGGGGCTCCGAAGTTAATGAGCTTTACCCCAGATCATACAATAATATGGCCACGATATGGCTTTCCAGGAAAAATCTTAAGATGGCGAGGAGTAATTACGAAAAAGCGATCACTGTTGACGCGACCTACCCGCGGGCCTATTATGGGTTGGGGATTGTGGCGATGAAGCAGAATAACTTGACGGAAGCGGAATCAAGATTTCTTGACGCTTTCAAGATCGGCTCGATGCCGGAGGCGATTTATATGCTCGGCCAGCTTTATTACCGCAACAAAGAACATGAAAAAGCGTTAGTTTGGTTCAGGAAATATCTCGATAAAGAAACCACCGGCCAATGGGCCGAGAAAGCAAAAGACATAATCTTTTTGCTCGAACAGGAACTGCCGGTTGATAAATAGAATTTCCAGAAATTGTAGGTCGGGAGCCCTGCGCTCCCGACAATTATTTGATCGTAGGGGTCGATCTAAGATCGACCCGGGAAGCCAGCGGGCAGATTTTAAATTTGCCCCTATAAGATTCCCAATCAAGCTGGGAATGGCAAAGATGGATAACATTTTTAACAATTGAATTGAGAATAAAATAAACTTTACAACAAATCAAAACGAAGGAGCAATAAATGGCTGGTGAAGCTGTAATACTATCGGCATGTAGATCGGCGATAGGAACATTTTTAGGATCATTATCAGGATTTACCGCGCCGCAATTGGGCGCGTTCGCCATAAAGGAGGCGGTGAAAAGGGCGGGTATAAACTCGGAAGATATCGATGAGGTTATCATGGGGCAGGTCGTGCAAGGTGGCTCCAACCAGGCGCCCGCCCGTCAGGCGGCGATCCATGGCGGAGTGCCATCAAAGGTGCCTGCTTTGACCATAAACAAAGTTTGCGGCAGCGGCTTGAAAGCTGTAATGCTTTCCACGCAGGCAATCAAGGCCGGCGATGGCGATCTGTTTATCGCGGGCGGAATGGAATCGATGTCCAACACGCCGTACGCTATCCATGGAGCGAAAAGCGGATTGAAATTCGGGCATAAGAAAATGCTCGACCTGATGATCACCGACGGCTTGTGGGATTCATTCAACGATTATCACATGGGCAATGCCGCCGAATACACGGCGACAAAAGCTAACCTGACCCGCGAGATGTTAGACGAGTATTCCGCCAATTCGCAACAGAAGGCAAGCAAAGCCATAGCGGACGGTAAATTCAAGGATGAGATTTTCCCGGTTGAAATTCCGCAGAGGAAACGCGACCCGATAATTTTCGATACCGACGAATGCCCGCGCGCCGGAACTACCAAAGAGTCGCTGGCAAAACTTCGACCGGCTTTTGTGAAAGATGGAATTGTTACGGCAGGCAACGCGCCCGGCCTTAATGACGGATCATCGGCAGTAGTGGTGTCATCGTTGGAGTACGCCAAAAAACATAATCACAAACCATTGGCCAAAATTATCGCCTACTCCACATCGGGCACCGACCCGCAGGACCTGTTCTTCGCTCCGATATACGCGGTTGAGAAACTGATGAAAAAAATGAATGTCGATATCAATCACTGGGACCTGATCGAGGCTAACGAGGCTTTCGCCGCGCAGTGCCTCGCCGATGGCAACGCTCTTGGTTGGGATTGGAACAAAGTCAATGTCAACGGCGGAGCAATAGCGCTGGGCCATCCGATAGGCGCGTCCGGCGCGAGGATATTAGCTACATTGATCTATGCTCTCAAAGACAGAGGATTAAAAACCGGTATGGCGACCTTATGCCTCGGCGGTGGTAACGCTGTAGCGTTGGCATTAGAGTTGATGTAAGTGAAACTCGGAGGTAATAATGAATAATTCGCTCAAGATCAGCTCCGCATTTCTGCTTGTGAGTATTATTCTTCTTATGATCGGCTGCGCCAAAGATCCGACCGAGCCCGATCCGCGGCAGGCGACATCGACGTTCCCATTGACCACCGACTCAAGATGGGAATACAATGTTATTTGGTATCAAGTGCCTTTCAATGAACCATTGTTGGCGGACACCGTAACAAGAGATATATACCGCCATATTATAGGGCTTGACAGCCTCCCCGGGATTGCGGATTTAGTGGTCTGTGATGACACCATGATAACCTATGCATTTGGCCAGGTTGATACTTTTATCAACAGGCAATGGTTAAAACTGGATGACGGAAAACTTAAACTTTACGCCAGCGATTTGTATCCTTTTGGAAACGAACCGAATCCAAACATATTTGAATATCCTCACAATTTACTGGATTTCCCGCTAATTAATGGGAAATCATGGATTGCACGGATTGAAGGTATAGCCACGGAAGATAGGAGGGTCGCAGGAATTGAATATATCGAACTTCCATTCGGATGGCTGAATTGCGATGTTATTCATAGTGCGATTTGGGATAATACTTCCAATGATACCATGAGTACTGCGTTTGAGTGGTATAGTGATGACGGATTAATGAGAGCTGAATTCGCCTACGCGACAAGCGTTTTATACGATGACGGCGGCGTGTTTTTGGATTCCTTACGTTCATATGAAATCTGGGAATTGACTGAAATGGATATCAGGCCTTAATTAAAAAAAGCTTATAGCAATAGAAAGGCAAAAATGAAAATAAAAAATGTGGCCGTAATCGGCGGTGGCACTATGGGCAATGGTATAGCTCATGTTTTCGCGCAAAACGGGTATGAGACAACATTAATAGAAACCGAGCAGGGTTATCTCGACAGGGCGACAGCTACTATTAAAAAGAACCTCGAACGACAGGCTCAAAAAGGCAAAATAACCGCCGATGATGTTTCGGCAACCATGGGACGGTTGAAGCCCTCCCTTGATATGAACGATGCTCGGGATGCCGACATTGTCATAGAGGCCGTCTTTGAGAATATGCACGTAAAAGAGGAGATTTTTAGGAAGCTCGATGCGATATGCAAACCGGAGACGATTCTCGCATCTAATACTTCATCACTTTCAATTACAGCCATTGGCGCGGATACAAAGCGGGCCGATAAAGTCATCGGAATGCACTTCATGAACCCTGTCCCCATGATGAAGCTAATTGAGATTATCAGGGGGATAGCAACGTCTGATGAGACATACGCGATTGTTAAGGAACTATCAAAGGCTGTTGGCAAAACTCCGGTTGAGGTCAGCGATTTCCCGGGCTTTGTCTCCAACAGGGTTCTAATGCCAATGATTAACGAGGCAATTTACTGCGTTATGGAGGGGGTGGCGACAGCCGAAGATATTGATACGGTGATGAAGCTTGGCATGGCCCATCCCATGGGGCCATTGGCTCTTGCCGATTTTATAGGACTCGACATTTGCCTTGATATTTTGTATGTTCTTTACGAAGGTTTCTCCGATTCTAAATACCGCCCCTGCCCTCTTTTGAAAAAGATGGTTCACGCGGGATTTTTAGGACGCAAAACCGGAAGAGGATTTTTTGTTTACGACAGATGAAACGTTTAACTGCGCTTGAATAAAGTTGAGGATGTGTGATGGATTTTGAATTGGGTGAAGACCAGATATTAATGCGCGACGCGGCCAGAGAATTCGCCGAAAAAAAACTAATGCCGATTGCGGAAAAAATGGATGAGGAAGCGTCGGTTCCATTAGAAATATATAAGGAGCTTGGCGAGCTTGGCTATTTTGGGATGCTGTTGCCTGAGAAATATGGCGGACTTGAACTCGATATGCTTTCTTTTGTTTGCGCTTTAGAGGAAATCGCCAGAGGATCAGCGGGAATAATGATTGGGCTTTCGGTGCATAATTCTCTTTGTTGCGGTGCTGTTAACCACTGGGGATCTGATTATCTGAAAGATAAATACTTGCCGGGAATGGCCTCCGGAGAATTATTCGGATCATATTGCCTTTCCGAACCGGACGCAGGCACCGATGCCGGATCGCTTTCCTGCATGGCCGTAGAAAGAGGCGATAAGTATATTTTAAACGGAACAAAATCATGGATTACTTCAGCCGGAGTGGCAAAAGTTTTTATTGTATTCGCTTTGACCGATAGATCGCTTGGACCAAAGGGGATATCCTGTTTTATCGTTGAAAAAGATGCGCCGGGTTTGAATCTTGGCGAGAAAGAAAATAAAATGGGAATCAAACCGTCCGATACGCGGGAAGTTTCGTTTTTAGATTGCGAGATACCCAAAGAAAGCCTGATCGGCGAGAAAAATCATGGCTTCAAAATAGCCCTTTCGCTTCTTGATGCTGGACGGATCGGGGTTGCGGCCCAAAGCGTTGGAATAGCCCAAGCGGCCTTCGAGGAGGCTTATAAATATGCCAATGAACGGGAGCAGTTTGATCAGCCCATAGCGAATTTTCAAGTTATTCAATTCAAGCTTGCTGACATGGCCATGAAAATTGAGGCCGCCCGGCTTCTTACGCATTCAGCGGCGTGGAAAAAGGAAAAATTTGGAAAAGAAGCCGCCAAGCATTGTTCAATAGCAAAACTGTTCGCATCGGAGACAGCCAACTGGGTTGCGAATGAGGCATTGCAAATTCACGGCGGATATGGTTATGTAAAAGAGTATCCGGTTGAACGGTATTTCCGCGACGCTCGCGTTACGGAAATTTACGAGGGCACATCGGAAGCA
>CAZKYQ010000156.1:0-5662 GCA_964556975.1 uncultured Ignavibacteria bacterium | reverse complement strand
CGCGTTTTAACCTCTATTGAAATGTCCGCAATAGCGGAACCGTTTATCAGGCGGCGCGCCGTAAGACATCTTGAAAAAGGGAGGGTTGTTATTTTTGCCGGCGGGACTGGAAATCCATATTTTACGACCGATACGGCCGCCGCGCTTAGAGCAAGCGAAATCAATGCCGAGGTTATTTTAAAGGGGACAAAGGTCAATGGCGTTTACGACAGCGATCCTGTCGTGAATGAATCCGCGAAGATGTATGATCATGTAAGTTATCTTGATGTTCTTAATCAAGGATTGAAAGTAATGGATTCTACTGCTATTTCAATGTGTATGGACAATAAAATCCCAATTGCCGTTTTCAACCTATATGAAAACGGTAATTTGAAGCGTTTAATTCTTGGAGAGAAGATAGGAACGGTTGTTTCATAAGGCGGGAATCGTATGTTAAAAGAAAGTTATAATGAAGCTTCAAAGCGAATGGAAAAATCACTTGAGGCTCTTGGACGAGAACTTATTGGTATCAGGACCGGAAAAGCAACCACTAATATGCTGGACGGAATAAAGGTGGATTATTACGGTACGCCGACTCCGCTGAATCAGGTGGCGTCTGTGTCGGCCCCCGATCCTAAGCTCCTTGTGGTACAGCCATGGGAAAAGACAACAATCCCTGAAATTATTAAGGCCCTTCAAAAAGCCGATCTCGGTTTAAACCCGATATCCGAAGCCAATCTAATTCGCCTCCCTATCCCTCCTCTGAATGAAGACAGGCGAAAAAATATGGTGAAAATTGTTCATAAGATTGGCGAAGAGGGTAAGATTTCGATAAGAAATATCCGCCGGGATATTATTGATACCCTGAAAAAAGCTCAGAAAGATTCTGAAATAACCGAAGATGAGTTTCATCAGGGGCAAAAGCATATTCAGGATATCACCGATAAATACATCGCGAGAATCGATGATATGATTGAAACCAAAGAAGCCGAGGTAATGGAAGTATAACGGTTTCTAATGAAACTAGATGAGTTAAAAACGGCCATAAAAAAAGGCGATAAGTTGCCGGATCATATTGCTATTATTATGGACGGTAACGGCCGCTGGGCCAAAAAACGCGGCTTGCCTCGCGTCGCGGGACATCGTGCCGGCGTAAAAAGCGTAAATAAAATAGTCCGGATCGCGGGCGAAATCAATCTCAAGTTCCTTACTCTTTTTACATTTTCTACTGAAAACTGGAAACGGCCCAAAACTGAAGTTTCAGCTATTATGAAGCTTTTGGAAGAGACTACAAAAAGAGAGCTTTCGGAGTTATTGGAAAACAATGTTAAGCTGATCGCGACAGGACATATTGACAATCTCCCAAAGACAAGAAGGGAAGTCCTTCTTGACGCCATAAATCGGACAAAAAACAATACCGGGCTTGTATTGAACCTTGCCCTGAGTTATTCGGGGCGAAATGAAATAATTGAAGCTGTAAAAAATATCAATGATGATATTAAATCAGGGAAAATAGTATCTGATGAAATAGACGAAACTCTTTTCTCAAAATATCTTCAGACAAACGGGCTTCCCGACCCGGACCTTCTGATACGCACTTCCGGTGAAATGCGGATATCTAATTTTCTTTTGTGGCAGACAGCCTATACGGAACTTTATGTGACCGGCGTGCTCTGGCCGGATTTTAAAGAGGATGATTTCTTAAAAGCCATTTCTGATTTTCAGCGCCGCGAAAGACGGTTTGGGTTGGTTTCTTCTCCAAAACAATGATCTCAAACCTTACAAAAAGAATATTAGTAGCTATAATAGGAATTCCTTTATTATTATTTATCATTTTTAAAGGCGGTTATTTCCTTTATTTCTTTTCACTTCTTATAGCGATTTTAGGAAGCTGGGAACTGGCCGCTATGCTTCTTTCCAAGAATATCGAGATCAGTAAGCGATTAGTTACTTTTCTATCTATCGTGGTTGTTTCGCTTTTTGAATTTTCATCCTTCGAAAAGACCGGTCTTTTAATTGTGTTCATAATGTTTTTCCTTGCGGCCGCTCTAAAAATTCTCGAAACGGGAATTGTCAATTTTACATCTCACTTAGGCGCTTCGCTTTTGGCGGCGATTTACCCCGGTTTTCTAATCTCTTTTTCCATTTTGATTCACCGCGAAATATCTTTTGGGTGGGCGGTTCTATTGTTTGTTTTTGCCAATATGTGGCTGGCAGATACGTTTGCTTATGGTTTCGGACGATGGCTTGGTTCGCGGAAACTGGCTCGGACAATCTCGCCGAACAAAACCTGGGTGGGTTTTATTGCCGCGTTCGGGGGAGGGGTTCTGGCGGCCCTGGCCGCGCATTTCGTTTTCAAAACCGGTTGGAGCCTCGCGGTTTGGCTGACAGCTTCTATTTCGGCGACATTTTTCGGCCAGATTGGAGACCTTATAGAATCTGCTATTAAAAGGGATTGCGGTGTTAAGGACTCGTCAAATTTAATACCCGGCCATGGCGGAGTGCTGGATCGTTTCGATTCGCTTCTGTTGGCGCTGCCCTCCGCATATTTCGTATTTAAAATCTTTGCTTGAAATTATCTTCATTTACTTATACAAATAACCATCTGGCGGGTTAAACCCCGACAGGCTATTGTTTGAGATTACAAAGGGCATTTGTAAATTTGACTGAAATCAAAAAAGCAAACCTGGTCGATTGGATTTATTTTCTAAGGCCGTTGTTACATCCTCCCGTATGGACCATAGTTCTTCTGGGTTTTTTCAGGAGTCCCGTAAAACCAGAATCTGATACTATTATTATCTGGATGCTTTTAATTTCCTCGGGCCTGGCCGGCTGGGCATATATAATTAATCAGATTGCCGATGTCGAAACCGACAAGCAAAATAAGAAACTCTATTTTCTACCGCTTGAAATGATTTCAGAAAAAGCGGCCTACATATCAGCAATTTTGATTGGCGTTGCTACTTTGTCCGGGGCTTTCTATTTGGATATCAAACTAGGTTATATAAATCTTTTCGGTCTTATTTTGGGCTTTCTGTATTCAGCAAAGCCGTTCTTTGGCAAAAATCGTCCCATACTGGGAACGCTCTTAAATGGTGTCGGACATGGATCTGTTGTTTTTATTATCGGATATGTAGTCTCCGAAGGCCCGCTGGCGTCCTCGATAATTAATTCATTGCCATATTTCTTTGCAGTCATCGCCGTATTTATCGGGACAACTTTGCCTGATATCGATGGCGACAAAAAAACCGGAAAACGAACTCCCGCAGTTGCTCTTGGAATTTCCAATGCCGTAATTATGATGTTGGCAGCATTGATGCTTTGCCAGATATTTTCCCTTGTTTTATGGGATATGCCATTATTGATAGTCTCAAACTTATGTATGCCGTTTTATATTTACGCCGCTTTGAAAAAGTCGGTCAAAGCGGCTGTGTTGGCTGCCAGAACATCGGTACTTTTTCTATCATTAGCAGCCTGCTATTTTCTCTGGCAGTATGCTATATTGCTGATATTGCTTTTTATAGCCTCGAGAATTTACTATAAACGAAGGTTTAATATCTCTTATCCAAAACTGGTTTAATATCAATCTCTTCGCGCCGATATATTAAGATAGATGAGAAAAACATTATTCTACATGGCGTTGATAGCCATAGCGGCATCTTGTTCGGGGCCGGTAAAAGACAATAAATATAATAAGCCCGCAAGGCCTCTTCCCGGGAAAGAAGCCCGGAAACTGCTCAATGGGGCCGCGAATCATATTGGAGAGCCATACAGTTTTGGCGGAATGACCTCAAAAGGATGGGATTGTTCAGGGTTTGTTTTTGGAATGTATAATCGGTATCTCGGCATAAACATCCCGCGGAATACTGAAGGCTTGTTTTCGGCAAGTATTGGAATAAAAAGAAAAAACTCCCGCCCTGGCGATCTTGTGTTCTTTAGAATTAAAACAAAGAAGCCATCGCATGTGGGAATATATATTGGCAATAGCAAGTTTATACATGCTTCATCGTCAAGTGGAGTTACGGTTTCATATTTATCCGAGAAGTATTACGCGAAATATTTTGTCGGCTTTAGAAGGCTTCGTTTCGGAATAATAGCCTCCAGCCGATAATCATCAATTTTTACATTGCGCTTATTAAAAATACGTCATAGAATACTCCGAATTTAATATTATAAGGAGGAAAAATGATAGTAACTACTACACCCAGTATTGAAGGCAATTCCATAGCGGAATATATTGGAATTGTTACGGGCGAGGCGATAATGGGCGCCAATATTTTTCGGGATTTTTTTGCGTCTATTACGGATATAGTCGGTGGCCGCTCGGCTGCATACGAAAAGGAATTGGGTAAGGCGAGAAAAATCTCGATGGATGAGATGATTGCGCAAGCTAAAGAGCTTGGGGGGACGGCGATTGTCGGCGTCGATCTCGATTACGAAGTGATCCGCGACGGCATGCTCATGGTAACAATTTCGGGTACGGCTGTCAGAATTCAATAATATATTGATAATAAAATCAATAATTGTTAAAGCGAAGGGGCTTACTTTGGATAGGGACGCAGTTATTAAAGCACCCAGGCGGATTAAAAAATATGTTACTATTTTGAATCAACCAACTTGACGGTTGCAATAAGCGTTTCCGAAGAGCCGGCGACTCGACTTCTATGTCCCTTTCCTGTTGTATCTTCTACAAGAATTATGCTGCCGGGCCCGAATTGTCTTATCTCACCATCAGAGGTCTCCGCTTTAATTTCACCTGATAGGTAGAAATGTAATTGGCGATACGGCGCTGGATGCCAATCGCCATACCAACTTTCCGGTCCCCTCAGCAATGAACAGCTTTCGGCTGGTCCGAATTCCGATAAATCCAACGGGGGGGCAGGGGGCGCAAAATCGATTGACTTGAATTTAACTTCAACATCTTCAAAATGCGACTCGCCATTCTCATCGGCGTATATGCGCGTGTAGATCATTATGCTGTTGTTGCCTTTTGCCAATCAGGACTGGTTCGTCGGAGGCGGAGGGAAAAAGCCAAGTTGTGATAGCATCGCAAGGTTGTCCCAAGTTACCCATGTTTCGGCAATCTTTCCTTCTTCAAAGCGCTGAATGATGATGTTGACGCATGTGAATGTCTTGCCTGAAGCGGGAAGTCCGCCCATAGGGCCTGTTTGTTTGCCAGTCATTGTGGTTACGTAGGCGACTTTATCACTATCGGCCATGATAACGTCGAATGTTTCATTAAAATCTGAGACTCCCGAGATAAAATCTCCCACAAAAGCTTTTAATTGCTCGCTCCCGTGCACTTCCTGCAATTCAGGAGGCATCGCCTGACAATGCCTGACATAGTTCGGAGCCAGGACTTCATCAAAAGCGCCAATGTTGCCTTTGGCCATCTCTGAGTGGATATATCGAATCGTTGCGATATTCTTTTCTTCCATTTTGGCCATATTATTATTGGGGGAACATCCTCCCAGGAATATTATTGCGAAAGAAACTATCGAATAAGAAACACTCTTTGAAACATTCATTGCTTTCTCCTTTTGCAAATGTTTTTAAAATGATATTATCTCGTAGTATTAATTACAATAAAATAATTTCATTTTTGAAAAGGTAGAAATTTACGGCGCCCTAACCACGCTCTCAACAAACTTTTGTGAGCCTTGTATTTCCCGTATGGTTGCGT
>CAZKYQ010000155.1:0-5666 GCA_964556975.1 uncultured Ignavibacteria bacterium | reverse complement strand
ATAAAATTCTCAAAATACGACTGGTCGTTAAACGAGCTGGGCAAACAGTAGCAACATATCATTTCAAAGCATAATATTCTTTATAAAGCTTCGACGTATCAAACGCTTCATCACGCCAACGTCTTTTAATCAGATAAGTAATCGAAAGACGTATTACAAATATCGCCCCCTTCCATAAGCCAATCTTCTTATAGCGCCTTGTTGAAACATACACTTTCGACGGGGTCCACACCGCCGGGCCCTTGCCGTTTATTCCCATGGCAAGCTCAATGTCTTCCATCAATGGCAGTTCCGGAATCTTGATAGCATTCCGCCTGAACCATTGTCCCTGGTCGCCAAAGCTGAGGCCGAAAATTGACATCTTTATATCGCTTAAAAACGACAATATCGCCATCTTGATATTTTTATCCATATAGACAAGCCTGCACGCGCCCCCGACAGCATGAGGATAAGCGTTAGCTGATTTTTTAACGGATTCAAAAATGTTTTTCTGCACCACGTTGTCAGCATGAAGCACAACTATGAGATCAGTATTAAGATCGTCGACGCCTCGGCCAATCTGAAATCCGCGCCCCGCCCTCTTGCACTTAACAACTTTTGCTCCCCAATCAGAACCGATGGCCTCGCTGCCGTCATGGCTTCCGCCATCAGCCACTACAACACGCTTCCTGTCAATCCCAGTTTCGGCGATGGAATCCAATAGTTTTTTCAAAGATGACGAATCATTTAAGACCGGAATGACTGCGCCAACGGATAAGCTACTCTTCCTAAATCCCGGCCATCTTCCCGTCATTTCGACCAAGAACAAAATTAAGAATGGCACATAAGTAATAATTTGCCGCAATAATTCGCCTCGCCAGATATTATCTGTTACAAGCAATCCGAAAACATCAAAGTATGGCAAAAACAGAAGCGATAGAGCGATAAGGTATCGTGTCGGCCATACTACGGCCAATGCCAGCACCGGTATAAGATACCAGTAATGCACCGTCGTGCTCATTAATGTTACAATCAGGAAAAGCGGCGCGATAGCTTGCTCCGGTTTTGACTTGGTCAGCCATAATCCGACAATTGATAGGGCGATTATAACAATCGTACTCCATACAGCGCCGCTTGTGCCGAATAATATTCGTAAAGGCGCGAACGTCAGCGAGTAAAATTCAAAATTCCCTGCGAAAACGCCCATGTTGCCAAAGGAAAAACCGCCGTCAAGAAGAAAAACTGGAAGATAGCCAACAGCAACTAATGCTATGCAAAGCGGAATATGTTTTATTGTTTTTCTCGTTATCAAAAACGGCAACGCTAAAAAAGCCAGAAACTTTATCATTCCGGCCATAATCATAAGCGCAATGCCCCATCCTTTGAAATTCCGGCTATATAAATAAAGGCTGAAAACAATTATAAATACTTGTAATGAATCGAGATGGCCGTGTCCGGCAATGCCTATTATAACAAGCGGGTTTAGCGCATATATCAAGGCCCTTTCTTTCGGCAAGCCTAATGATTTAAGCCAGATCAGAATCATTATTATCGCCGGCAATTCAAAAAGAAGCATGAATATTCTGAAGCCTTGCATGCTTTGAACAAATTTTGTCAACAGAGCAAATATATAAATCGCGGCGGGCGGGTAAATAGCCGGCATATCCTTGTGGTTGATTTTTGGATAGATTTCCTCGTCGCGAAATTGCGTTAATTCGGGGTCATCGGGCGAATGATCATAGGGACTGTATCCTTCGATAACAATTTTCCCTTCCCAGATATAGCGGGCCAGATCATCAGACGGATTCAAATTTATAGCGAAAAGCCTTGGTATAATTACCAGCGCCCAGAACGTAACATGCCAAATTGTTTTCTTAGAAGAAAACCCCCAATAAAGTATGCCAATATAACCTATAGCCGAGATTATAAAGCCGGTATTAAACAACGATAAATTTGAGCCGATGTCTTCGGTTCTCGTATATAAAAATGATCCGGCTATAAATAATATTATTGATACTATAGAAGAAGCTTGCTTCATGCGTCGCGCGCGAGACCGTAAGCTGTTCGGATACCTACGGTGAGAAATCCGGCCGCGAATATAAGGAGAAACGGCATTACGCCATAATTCCCGGAAACCATGCCTGCGAATATGGAGCCAATAGAATAGATGCCAAGTAGAATTTCAAAAGCCCAGACCCTGCATTTATTCAGGCGATATCCCGACTTTGTAAAATTCCCTTTTTTGGGAGTACGGATAAACGAACTCGGCTTGCCAATCACTGCCTCAAAAACCGCTATGGCGTTTGAAACCGCTATTCCGGTGCCGTATATCACCAAAAGGGGAAGCCATAAAAACGAAGTTTTCTTCGTATCGGGATTTCGCAAAGTAGCAATTGTATACATCGTCGATGGACCGAAAGTGGCGGCCGCAAGAGGAATTATCGCGATCATAAATACCCAGGGGGACATTTTCACAAGATTAAATTGCAGTATGGGAAAAGCCAGTATCGCGAGTATTAGCATTAATGGATGCACCATGTAATTAGTCAAATGTAATAAGGCCTCGATTTTTTGAAAAGCAGTATATGGCCCGCGCCACACTCGGGGAAGCATTAATTGCGCGGTCTGAATTGACCCTTTAGCCCAGCGGAACTGCTGGCTTTTCAACGCGGCGATTGTAACCGGTATCTCCGCGGGCGCGACAACATCTTCTATGTAATACGGCTTCCAACCGGCAAGCTGTACCCTGTATGAAAGATCGAGGTCCTCGGTAAGAGTGGCATTAGACCAGCCGCCAACATCTTCAATTGCTGCTTTTCGCCAAATCCCGGCGGTCCCGTTAAAATTCATAAACAGTCCGGCGGACGCTCTGGCAGGCTGTTCTACAAGGAAATGACCGTCAATACCAAGCGCCTGACATCGGGTAAGAAGGCTTTCTGTACGATTCAAATGTCCCCACCGCGCTTGAACGAACGCGACTTTACTATCGGTTTGAAATGCTGGCACACACTTTCTTAAGAAATCTGGTTTAGGAACAAAGTCAGCATCGAAGACTGCAAGATATTCGCCTTTTGCCAGCGAAGTCCCATAGGCCAGCGCCCCAGCCTTGAAACCTTCACGGTTATCCCTGCGAAGAGCTTTAATGTCAACGCCGGTTCCGCGCAACTCTTCAATGACTTTATCCACTATCCCAATAGTTTCATCGTTTGAATCGTCAAGAACTTGTATTTCAAGACATTCTCGGGGATAATCCATCGCTGCGGCGGCTCGAATAACCCTTTCGGCCACATTTTGCTCATTATAAATGGGTAGCTGAATGGTCACCTGCGGCCAGGAGCCGTCGATGATAAAATCTCTTTTCGGTAATTTTCTTTTTCCGGAGCTATAATATATCATCAGATAACAATTAATTCCATATAGCAATAATAATATCGAGGCAATTCCATATATTACAAGAATGGGATATATCAGAAAATTCATATTAAAAGCTAATCACCATTTAATGACCAATCGTAATCCATATATCTGACAATTGCCTTATTGGCGTTCTCCAGCATAAACTCCGCGTCCTCCTCGGATAAGTATTGGGATAAAACCTCAAGCCTTTCGGCATTCGTCTTGCCAAAGTCATTGCCAAACCATTTAAAGAGCATGCTGAGAAGTATAACCGGCGGGTCTTTTTCAATAACCAAGCCTTTTGGTTGAGAAAGATAATTACGCGCCGCCTTGTCAAATTGCTCATCAAGCATATCCGCCTTAAATACCTCTGCTGATAAATCAGGACAACCCATCGAGCCGCAAACAATGGCGAAATGAATTCTATGATCGCCGGTTTTTCTCAAATAATCATTTTCGATATTATCAAGCGACATCATCACGCCGCCGATATTTATAGCCTTTTGCTCGAATACTTTCGGCTTTATCTCAAATACGCCTTCTACGGGGTAATTTTGAATGATAAGCCAGATCATACCCGCGTTATAAGCGTTAATAAGCAGGGCTTTCGATTCGCTTTCCGAAAGAGAATCAAGGTTGACTTTTTCAAGTGATTCTATAAAAGCATCAAGACCATCATGGCCTTTGGCCCAGTTCAAATAATCTATATAACCGGAATAATTATGTTTTTTAAGCTCCTCTCCGTAACCATCGGCCAATACCGACACCGAATACGATAACAAGAATGATATTATTATTAAAATTGTCAGTTTGGCTCTAATCCGATTGGGCATGGACGCGTTCCTAATATGCGTTGATCTTTAATGTTTCATTATAATATGATATTCAATGCAAGCCTACCTACAATAAATCAACCTAAATGACGTTAATAGGCGGACCCTCTTTTATCTCTTTTCCCCAGAATTTCTCCGACCAATTTCCATGTTGTAGATTTCGCACCGGACATACTGTAATACATATACCGCATTGAATGCAAGAAGAATTCTTGTTGGAAAAACTCACTCCGGCTTTGGCAAACTCCATTACCGGTATACCCATTTGGCAATATTTGGTGCAAAGCGTACATTTTATGCAGTGAGAGCCTGATGATATTTTGACCTCGGAAGTATCCTTGGCGAAGATATTGAGCAGCTTGGCAAGCGGACAGAAAAAACGGCACCAGATTCTGTTTCCCAAAAACGGGTAGGATGCCACGCCTACAAATCCAGCCAGAGCAAAATCTACTGCCAGCTTTTGGACGCTCCACCAGCTGGAATTCTTATCCGCTAATCCGAACATTATGACGAGCGCAACTGTAACCGCAATGGCATACGTCAATAGATTTTCCCAGGCCCTTGCGCGTCGGCCCCGAGGCGAAAGCGTCCTGAAGCCGTCTCCCAAAGTTTCGGCCAGCCCGCCGCAGGAGCATATAAACGCGCAGTATTTTTTGCCGGTGAATTTTGCCATAACCGGAATCCCGACTATTGTAATCAACGCTGACCAAACAAACCAGAATATATGGGCGTTTTGAGGCGCCCAGAAATTCCAAACATATAATGGCGCCGGATAAAACAAACCATAAGCGCGCCATCCGTCTTGTACGTTTAGAAGCGTCTGAAATATTATCTCCGGGATAATCCAGAACAGAAACAGTTGCGAAAATATCAGCGTTAAATATCGCTTAACCTGATAGCTGTCTTTTCTATAGCGAATAATCGCTTTAATACCGAAGCCCGTGATAATCGTTGAATATAAGATCCCGAACCACATTGAGGGCCGCAATGAGGTCCACGAGTAAAGCCAGCCGACTTCAGTAAAGGGCCAAAAAATCGGCTTTTTCCAGCCATAGAGAATAAATATCAACGCGGAAAACCCCAGAAGATAGAGAAATTTCTTTGGGCTCCAGTCGCCGATATTTCTGATCCCGAGTTTTCTTAGGAAACTATCTGGCGGTGTCGATCCGACCATCACGAAAAGATGATTGTTCTCGAACGTTCGCCTCATGCCCTCGATATCAACGTCGATTTCGTTTTCGCGAATCTCGACAACACGCGCGCCTGTCCTAAGTTCCAATTTTCCGGATTCAGCAAAAGCGTTTAGTCTGTCAACATTCTCCCTCTGCGCCCTTGTAATAGAACCGGCGCGAACAAGCAATGTTACTTTGTTATGCGGACAGAGCGCGATGGCGGCTTACAGAGACGCATCGTCGTCGCCGACAATAGCGACTCTCTCTCCGGTGCACTCAAGCGCAA
>CAZKYQ010000154.1:0-5831 GCA_964556975.1 uncultured Ignavibacteria bacterium | reverse complement strand
CTTCCTTGCGAGAAAGAAATAGCGATTCAAGCTAAAAAAGTACTCTCCGTTCTTCCCGAAACTTCGCAGTTCTCGAGCCCAGGTTTCAGCTTCATCTTGAGTGATACCCATGCGCCCTTCCACAAATGGAACGATTAGATCAATTAAGCGATTACTGTAGGTGTTCGGGTCGTACTCAGTGTTGTACAAGGGAATAATTTTACTGGCTTCGACTTGAAAACCATTGCGATTCAGCTTCCCGGCCAGCGTTCGAGGTAGGAACGGATCAGCCGCGTGTTCCTCCCAGGCTTTGAGAATTCGGCTCATACTTGATCTGTCTCGGGAATGCCACACAATGGAATCCCAATCCGTGTCTAAAAGCGCCACCCGTCCGCCGGTCCGGACAACTCTATGGAATTCTTCCAATGCTGTATCGGTATCGGGAACATACTCCAATACCTGCGTTGAAACCACGGCATCAAACTCCTCGTCCTGATAGGGTAACTGGGTTGCGTCTCCATTACGAAACTCAATTCCCATTTGGCTTTCGCTCCTGGATCGTGCCACTTTGAGAAGGGCCTCGCTTATGTCAACACCACACACCGAACCAGATTTCCCGACTGCTTCCGCTATCGTGGTAGCCAAAAAGCCTGGGCCAGACCCGACATCTAGTACTCGCTCGCCAGGCTTAGGATCGAAGGCCAATAAGAACTCGGTGCGCTGGGCAACAATATCGGGAGTGACATAAACAGTTAGCAAGCGTTGCGTAGCATCATCGTCATATTCCAAAATATCCACGGTCCCTCCTTAAATATTTTTCCAAACGGAGTATGTGCGTTATCATACCCATTTTAACAGTTTCGCTAAAATCTTAAGGGACGGTTTTAGTAATTTCAAGCTATAATCTTCTCTTATTCCATATACTTTTTAGCGCCTTAGGCTTTGAGAGGCTACTTTCAATAGGAAATTCTGCAGAGCGGTCTGGAACCTATTCTTGACCGTAATAGCCAAGGCCTCTTGTAGGGGACGATCATTTATCGTCCCGTTGTTGTATTGCGGACAGAACAATGTTCTGTTCCTACGTTAATTTCTCTGTCAAATCTCGGAGATATTTGAGCTACGGCAACTCCTCGCACAAACCGCTTGCCCTTGAATGCTTGCAAACTTATACTGCTATTTGATAGAAATTTATGTTTGGTGTGATTGGAGGATGATGTTATGCCGCTATTGCTAAATAGAGATGACGTTATAAAAGTACTCGATATGAAAGACTGCATGGATGTCGTGGAAAAAGCGTTCGCGGAGCTTGCCAACGGCACGGCGGTCCTGCCGCTTCGCACGCCCATAACTCCCCCCGGCGGGCTTTCGCTATATATGCCCGCTTATTTGAAAGAACTGGGCGCGCTGGCCTGCAAGGTAGTGACAGTCTATAAAGACAACCCTGTCAAACACAACATGCCTACGGTTATAGGCAAGGTTCTTCTGCAGGACCCGGAAACCGGCGATGTTATCTGCATAATGGACGGCGGCTATTTAACCGCGGTGCGCACCGGCGCGGCCACCGGCGTGGCGACCAGGTATCTCGCCCGCAAAGATTCAGGCCAGACCGTAGGAATATTCGGCGCGGGAGTTCAGGCGAAAATGCAGTTGTGGGCCGTTGCGGAAGCCCGCGAAATTTCCAAAGCTTACGTTTACGATGTTTCCGACGAAGCAGTTGAGAGCTTCATCAACGAAATGGGCGCGAAGCTTGAAATGGACATCGCCAAAGCCGGCTCTCCCGATACAATTCTCGAACAATGCGATATCATCTGTACCGCGACATCGTCGCCAACGCCAATTTTTGACGGAGCTAAAGTCCGCGAAGGTACGCATATTAATGGAATCGGCTCCCACACTCCAAACGCGCGCGAGCTTGATTCCGCGATTATCAAACGTTCCAAGCTTGTAGCCGATTCATACGAAGCCTGCTTAAAAGAGGCCGGCGATATTATGATTCCAATTGAAGAGGGAGCCATCAATAAATTACATATATGCGCGGAGCTTGGCGAAATCATTACAGGAAAAAGGCCGTCCCGTGAGAACGATGCCGATATAACGCTTTTCAAATCTAACGGCTTAGCGATTCAGGATGTAGCAACCGCGAAGCTGGTTTATGATAAGGCCCTGGAGGCCGGAATCGGCGCGCAGGTAGAGATATAGGATTATTAGAGCAACCGCAGGGGCGTATTGCAATACGCCTCTACGACAATTAATACCGGAGGTTAAAATGCGGAATTATATCTTAATATGTATAACATCTATTTTTGTAACTCTTATTATTATTTCCTGTTCCGGACTTTCAAAGTATCCGCCGGACGTGGCCGACGCCTTAAAAAAGGCTGGAGACAACCGCCCCGAGCTTGAGAAGGTCATCAACCATTTTAATGCTTCGGGCGATTCTCTAATGCTTGAAGCCGCATATTATCTAATTGGCAATATGGAAGGCCACAGCTACGCGATACTCGCTTATTATGATACATCCGGCAACGAAGTTGAAATTGACGTTGGCGCGTATCCTGATTTTAAAACTATGCTCGTTTATCTGGATACAATAGAGGCCGAGCGCGGAGAAATAGAGTATAAGAAAAAAGAAGTGTTTAAGGATTTGTCAAATATCAAATCCGAGTTTTTAATAGGCCAGATCGAATATGCGTTCAAAGCATGGCGGGAACTTCCCTGGGCGAAGAATGTTACATTCAAGAGTTTTAAAGAATATATTCTCCCGTATCGTGGAAGCAATGAGCCTCTTGAACCCTGGCGAAAATATTTTTTCAACAAATATAGCATGATCGATTCTGCCATGGCAGACCCGCATAACCTTATCGAGGCCGCGACAATAATTAACAAGGATGTCAGATCATATTTCGGCTTTAACGAGCGATACTACCTTCATCCTACCGATCAGGGGCTTTCGGAGATGCTCGAAAGCGGCCTGGGACGCTGCGAGGACATGACCAACCTGGCAATCTACGCCATGCGCGCTAACGGCCTCGCCGTAACCAGCGATTATACGCCGTACTGGGCAAACACGGGCAACAATCACGCCTGGAACGCCATTGCCAATGCGAATGGGAAAGTAATACCGTTTATGGGGGCGGAGGCCGATCCGGGAAGTTATGGCTTAGGCAACAAAGCGGCAAAGGTTTATCGCAAGATGTTTGGCAAGCAAAGGGATAATTTGATTTTTCAAGAGCGCAAGCAGGAAAAGGTGCCGCGCTGGCTTGCGGGCAAAAGCTATATTGACGTTACATCCGACTATGTTGACGTTTGTGATGTAACAATTAATTTTGAAAAAGAAATCCCCGATTCAGTCGATATCGCGTATTTGTGCGTATTTAATTCCGGAGAGTGGAAACCTATTCATTGGGGACGAATTAAAAATAATTCCGCGACTTTTTCAGATATGGGCAGCAATATTATGTATCTTCCGGCCCTATATCTAAATGAAGAGATTGTGCCTTATGGCCCGCCGATTCTGCTTGAAGACAATTGCGGCATGAAAGAATTTAGCATGGAAAGCGAGGAAAATGTTACCGCGAATATCGGTTATACAACCGCAAGAACCTTGCAGGTATCCACCGACGGCGTAAGAAAGGCGAGGATTGACAGCGATAAGAAATACGAATTATTTTATTGGGACGATGAATGGAAATCGCTTGGAAGATCTTCGGTTATGAATAAATCGCTCGATTTTAATAATGTACCTGCAGGCTGCCTATATTGGTTAAAAGCCGATGGCTCAGATGAGGAGGAGCGTATCTTTACGATTGAGAACGGAAAGCAAGTCTGGTGGTAGGTAAAAATGAAACTTGAATCAGAATTATTCTATTTGCGCTATCCCATAATAACCGACGCTGATAATCTGGCGCGTAACATAAATCATCGAGATATCGCCAGATGGACCTTGAATATTCCATATCCTTATAAGCTCAACGACGCGAAGAAATTTATCCGGCTCGCCCAGCGGAGGAGGAGAGTAACGACATTCTATTTCTTTGTAATCGTCTGGAGGCAAAGCAAGGAAGTCATAGGAGGAATAAGCCTTGCGCATGTTAACAGAGCAAGCAAGAAAGCTGAACTGGGATACTGGTTATGCAAGAGATTCTGGAACAGAGGCATAATAACCGACGCGGTTAAATTAATACTAAAATTTGGATTTTATAATTTAAAATTAAACCGGATATACGCCGGTACTTTTATAGGAAACATATCATCTCAACGGGTTTTGATAAAGAGCGGCTTTCAATTCGAGGGCAAATTTAAACAATCTTTTTTCAAAGGCAATAGATATCTCGATGAAAATATTTATGCCATTTTAAAATCGGATTTCAGGAAGCGTTAACAGAATAAAAACTATTATCTCTTCTCCCATTCATCCAGATATATATCCATTGCGTCTGAATAGTTCATATTTCCGGGATCATTTTCAATTGCCAGATCACCGAATTTTACTGCATCTTCCAGTTTGCCGCGTACAAAACAGATCTCCGCTACCGTATGGAATACTTGAGATTTGAAATCGTTTCCTTGAGCAAATTTGGTGGCTTTTCTGGCCAGCATCTCGGATTCCTTTAGGTTTACTTTTCTCGCGAGACACCATTTGGAGAACGTATAAAATTTTTCGGGACTTTTCTCCCAGTCCTTGCCCATGCTATTTTTTTTGATCCGTAAAGCCCCAGTGGTATCATGATCAATTTGAAGCGCATATTCTATGGTTAGAAACAAATGAGAATCTTTGCTTCTTTTATCATTTTTATTGGCGGAGAAGTCAAGTCCGGCTTGAAGATACGCTTTAATTTGCTCTTCTTTTTGTAGCTTTCTTCCCAATCGGCTCATTACCTTTGCGACCTTGATAATATTATTGCTGTTTTTTCTCTTTGCGTACAGAATTGAATCCGCCGCGGAAAGAGCTTCCTTAAACGGCATCATATTTTTCCAGGCAGCATTGGCGCTATTTGAAAAAATATCGTAAGAATAATCCGCCGCGGGATTTCTATTGAGCTTTTTGGCGTGCCTGTAAAATCTAATGGCCTCAAGGTGCTCGCCGGTATCGGTAAAGTATCTTGCAAGCATAACCGCCGCGGCCTGTGTCGGGTTGGATTGAAAATTGGCTATGCGCTCCTTTACTGTCATCAGATTCGACAGCGATTTATCAATAGAGGATATAAAGTTCCGCGTGCCTGTATATCCTGTCCAGCGATAGATTATATCGCCATTGCTGTTTGTAAGAATAAATACAGGGTAAGTATGCCCGACTTTATATTCTTTGGAAAGGTCCGGTCCCTCGCCTTCCTTAACATTGAATGATACATGCACAACCCGTTCAAGGGCCTTTATTATAGCTTCATCTGACTTCGCTTCACGAGCGGCCTGTTCGCAGTATTCTCAGCCGGGGCGCAAGAACTCCATAAGTACAGGTTTCTCTTGTTCGGCGGCCATATTTTTTGCCTGCTCAAAAGATTCCGGAATTTGAGAATATGCCAATGAACCAAAAGCAATCAGCAATACTGCCGGTATGAGTAAGACTATTTTCATTTAGTTACCCTTCCTTTAAGTGAACAAGCCCTTTATCTGATACCGGTCAGGAGTCAAATCTGTTCCCGGGAAAACATGTTAAGATCAAAAGCATTAGGAATCCGTGACAACCAACATATTTGAATGTTTCGGAAGATGGGAAAAATCCATTTGGCAAGCATGGGATATTATTTCAAAAATATCATCCTCTGTGTTTGGGCATTTCCGCCTGTTTCCATTCTATAAAAATACACGCCGCTGGATAGGTTTTCGGCTGAATAGATTAAAAAATGTTTTCC
>CAZKYQ010000153.1:2617-5870 GCA_964556975.1 uncultured Ignavibacteria bacterium | reverse complement strand
ATTTACAGCCCGGAAAAGACACTTGCAGATTGCTTCAAATATCGAAATAAAATTGGGATGGATACGGTAATAGAAGCACTCAAACTTTATCGAGAACGAAAGAAAGTAAAGGTCAATGAACTCATAAACTATGCCAGGATTTGCAGAGTTGAGAAAATCATGCGGCCATACCTGGAATCAATTATATGACAAAACGCCAAATAAAAGATATGGCCGCATCTGTACGGGATCGACTTCTCAAAAAGGCCCGCGAAACGAATCGACCTTTCCAAGAGTTGTTGCAGTATTATGCTATGGAAAGATTTCTGTATAGGCTGTCTCAATCTCCCCATGCCGATAGATTTATCCTTAAGGGCGCCTTGATGCTTGTTGTATGGAAAGCTTCGCGATTTCGGTCGACATTGGACATTGACTTACTAGGGGAAACGAATAATGATGTAGATTCTATAGTTGGAAAAATAAAAGAAATTTGTATTCAAGGAGTAGAGCCGGACGGTATTGAATTTGACATTTCCGACATCAATGGAGAGCGCATAAAAGAAGACGCGGATTACGAAGGAGTGCGCGTAAAATTCAAAGGATTTCTGAATCGCGCGCGAATTACTATGCAAATTGATGTAGGATTTGGAGACGTGATTATCCCCGCGGCTTCACCCGTGGATTATCCTATAATTCTCGATTTTCCTAAGCCGGCCCTTAAGGGTTATAGTATGGAAAGTTTAATCGCGGAGAAATTCGAGGCCATGGTTAAACTGGGCATTCTAAATAGCCGTATGAAAGACTTCTATGATATCTACTCTTTATGTTATCAGTTTAACTTTGATGGGGAAAAATTAACAAAAGCAATACATGAGACTTTCAATAATCGCGGGACAGGCATAACGGATAATCCTGTAGCATTTTCTGATGAATTCATTAACGATCCCAGTAAGAATGCTCAATGGCGGGCTTTTATAAAGAGGAATCGAATTACAAATGCACCTGGAGAATTAAAGGAAGTTGTTAAACTCATTGCCAAATTCTTAAAACCTGTAGCCAAGGCTACAATGGGCGAATTTCCCCACGTATTGAAGTGGGAATATCCTCGGGGTTGGGAGTAACAGTTAAGATTAATAATGGTTGTCAATAAATCTGTGGTGGTCGCAGCAAATACCCAATGAGAGCGGCCTTGAACCGCTCCCGTCATAATTTTTCTACAGTCTTTCTCAGACTCTCCGGTGCCAAATGCGCGTATTTTTGAGTCATGTCAATGCTGGTATGCCCCAACAGTTTTGAGACGTTGTAAAGCGGCTCGCCCTTCATAACCAAATGGGATGCGAATGTATGGCGTAGCTTATGAATGTTTCCTTCAAGTTTAAGCTTTTCCAAAACCTTTTTCAGCTTTTTATAAGGCTGGCCATCGGATAGTTTTTTCCCTTTTTGATCTGTGAAAACAAAATCATGGGTGCTTGAACGGGGGAGATGTTTCAGGATTTCAATGGCTCTTTTGTTTAGAGGAATGAGTCGAGAGCTTCCTGTCTTGGTATTCCAGCCTTCGGAGCTTTGGACAATGATCTGCCCGTTTTTCAAATCAACATTCTTCCATGTCAAATTTACTAATTCGCCGTTACGAAGTCCCGTAAGATAGAAAAATTCGAATATGTTGTGCCAAGTTTGAGGAGAATTTTCAAGAATAGAATTCATTTGCGATTCGTCATAATATGCCACGGTAGTAGCTGGTTCTTCTGGAAACTTACGAATTGTATCGGTTGGATTTACGAGTATATGATTATTGTTTTTGGCAAAGCGGAATAATTGCTTTAACAAGGCCAATTCTTCATTTGCAGTCTTCCGAGCACTTCCATTTTCGAGAAATGATTGAAGACATTCTTCGATGTGGATATCTTTAATTTCATGGCATAATGTTTTTGCAGGGAAATTATCGCTCATAAAAGACTGAAAATTGGCTATGTATTCTTTATAACGCTTTAATGTCGCCGCACGCACTCTGTTTTTTTTTGAATTTACAAAGTTTGCTATGAGATCTTGAAAATCAGCTTCCACAATATCAAGCGGTAGCCCGTATTTTCCTTTATCCAGGTTAGACTGTATAGTAGCAGCGATGACCAGAGCTGTTTTTTTATCTTTTGATACTGATTTTCTTTTTCTTTTGCCATTTATTGCATAGTCAATATGCCAGGACTTTCCTCTTTTATATAACCTCACGGTCGACACAATTTCCTCCAATTTCCCTTGTTTTCACCGTAAGCATGGCACAAATATGGCACATGCTTGTTCCTTATGCAAGGATAATATGCTGTCGTTCAAGGAGATGTGAATTTAGGTCGCGAGTTCGAATCTCGTCTCCCGCTTTTTCTAATGTTATCTAAAAAAAAGATTAAAAAGTACGAATTCGCTTGACATAAAAAATGGATATGTCTATATAATAAAGCAAGTAGATGGTTTTGACGCTCTTCGTTCGCGTTCTTAAAAACCTAATATCTTGAATTCTTGGAAATTGGGCAACGATTCTCCGATATAAATTTGCATCGCCTCGGAATTGAGTAAATAACCACCAGATTTTAGTTTGGCCACAAGGCGGATTTGAGGCATGATTTCTAAATTGAATCATGGTGACAAGAGTCAAATAACACTACTACACTTTATTTTTTCTGGTAGTTCTGCATTAATTCTATCATTCGCCCATATATATTCGGAATACTGGTTTGTTTATTTATTTGCCTTGGTTCCGTTTCTATGGCGGGTTAGCAGGACGGATTTGAATGGAGCCATTATCTCGGGATTGTTCCTCGCCGCATGTTATACATTTGTTGTATATATCGGCGAGGTTTTTCTTTATATGGAAGTATTTATTCTCCGGTTCTTTTTCTTATGTACGGCGTTTATAGCGTTTGCGATAGCCGTCAATCTATTGAAAAAAAAACGAATTTTCAACCCGGTATTTATAGCAGTACTATGGCTTCCATTTGAGTACATTCATTCTCATTATATAGGCGCTGGCGGGATATTAAATTTACAAGATAGCGGCTCCGGAATGGTCTGGAGGATTATGTCACTCTACGGCTTTTTAATGGTCACATTCGTGATTGTCGCAGTTAATTCCCTAATACTTTTAATGATAGAGTCATTCTGCAAATTATCATTACCGGGATTTATTTTTCTATTTCAATTTAGAAAATCACTTTTCTTCGAAAACGATAATACCGTATTTATAAAGCATCGGAATTTTTTGCCCGATTTACGCGGCCCGCCG
>CAZKYQ010000153.1:0-2517 GCA_964556975.1 uncultured Ignavibacteria bacterium | reverse complement strand
AATGCGGAAATTAATACTGATTATATCGGTAACGGCGCTGGCGGCGGTTTTATTGTCTTCTCCGCTGTATGCCCAATGGCCGAACCATAAGATGCATTTCCCGCAGCTTCCCGATTTGATCGGGTGGGATGTGATGGCAACATCTTCATATCCGCCCCCCGGGCAGGGTATGACACTGGCTGATGATTGGCAATGCTCTCAGAGCGGGCCGGTTACCGATTTTCATTTCTGGGGCTCATGGAAGGATCAGGATGGCATCCCCGGGACAGACGACTTTGAATCGCCTATGCCTTGGTTTACCATTGGGATATGGTCAAATAATCCGGGACCTCCCAGCACCCCGGACACATTACTCTGGACCTGGGAGGGAGAAATTCCCGGCGTGCCGTCAGAACCGCCGACCTTGGAAGGCTGGCATGATCCCATGGCGCCCATACCCCTTGACGTGATAAATAATGATCATATTCCCTATTGGCGGTACGATTTCATAGTCCCGCCGGAAGTTCAACCCTTCTTTCAGGAACAGGACTCTATTTACTGGTTGAGCATTACCGCGAATCTTTTTAACCCCGCGGCTTACCAATGGGGCTGGAAAAATTCGCGCGATCACTTCATGGACGATGCGGTATGGCTGGATCCATCTGGCGCATGGGTTGAATTATTTGAGCCGCCAAGATTCAATATTTTCAATGCCTGGTTTGACGGGAACGGCAATGCTTTGGATGAAGATACATCCTCGACTAATTATTACGGAGACGGATGGTATCAATATCCTTCAGGCTGGTGGAATATCTGGTTCTACAATAATCCATATACTCCGGATAATACCAAGTTTATTGAACTTGTGGTAAACGTAACACAATTTGGCCCTAACCCATCCCTTACATTTGCGATTAACTATTCGACAGCTCTGTGGTCACAGGAAGGAGTTCCCGGCCAACCGCCATTACCTCAGGATCCGGAAACCTATATTGTCCGTGAAATTCAACCACAGGTCTTGATTGGGGATTCCACATACGTTACTCTTCAAATTCCTTTCAATCCCGAATGGGTTTCTATCGACATAATGGCAACAGATGTTGCGGTTAACGGTTGGATAAAACATGAATGCGTGACAACCTCAATGGATATGGCGTTCGTGATAACAGGTCCGGAGGAAAACATCCCGACGCTTAACGAATGGGGTATGCTGATTCTCGGCCTGTTACTGCTTGTTGCGGGAACTATTGCGGTGATACGCAGAAGGAAAAGGGTTTCAGCCAGAACGTAATTTTTTGATTCAATAGACAATACGTAGATAGGGACGAGGCAATCGTCCCTATCTATTTTTAATAGACTTTTTCAGCATCCGTTTGGCAAGAATATTGTGCCACCTATAATAATAGAAGAGGCCTGCCCAGATTAAAACCGGAATTAATTGCCCCTCAATTCTCATTAATATTCTTCTACCGTACAACAATGAATTTCGAACAAAATCGGAATATACAAATTTGTCACTGGACCACATCATTCTTTTCGCGTAATTATCGAATACAAAAACGTTGAAAAGAAGAAGCTGGAAAGGAACTAAAAAGAAGAATCCAAGCAAAAGAATCTTCAGCCGGAGCTTATACTTTACTTTGGGAACCGCTAATATCAAGGCGGCCAGAAAAACCCCGTTGAAAGTGAAGTATTTAAAACTTGTCGCGAGCGGCTTGCCATCGGGAGTCGGATGAAAAAACACGTAAATTTCTCCATCTCTTGTAATTATATCTTTGGTAAAGTTATTTGAATCCAGCAGCTTCACAATTTGTCCGCCGCAGAACGCGAACACTTTGGTCCCGGCCGGTTTTGTAAAGTTCCAAATAATAAAAACGGCGGCAAAATATAGAATAAAACTTATTAGGAAGAGCCAGATGTCCGCTATTTTACGCTTCGATTTTTTTCGACCAGAAGTCCCAGACGATGATCGCCCAGATGATGATGATCGGCTGCCAGACATATACATGCACCTCTTGAAAAATATCGGGAAAATGCAGGCCTAAGTAAAAAAGGCTGATTACCCGAACGAGATTCATCAGAAACACGGCGGTAAATCCCAATAAAACGCCTATCGCTTTCTGGGATAGCCTCGAAGGATAGGCGACCACCCCTGATATTAATATTGCCGTAGCATAGATGCCGTTGCATCCATCCACCACATTGATGCTGAATTTGGAATTCGAAAGAGTATTCCCCGTAACTTTGGAAGCCGCCCCGAATATGTTCATCAGGATGCTCGAGCAATAAGCAACGATAGACGTGAAAGGCACTACCACGTTTTCATGGACGAAATTAAACTGAAATGCTATTATAAAGAATAAAATCGCCCCTCCAAAGCTCGCGTAAAGCCTGATGAGTTCTTTTATTACCGGCGTTTTAAGTTTCGATTTGGATTGCTTCATTTATTATTTTGTCCCGACCGACTACGGTATCATGCCCGCTTAAAATCGGACAGAATATAAGATATTAGAACCTGTGGCGCAATGGTTAATAAAT
>CAZKYQ010000152.1:0-5926 GCA_964556975.1 uncultured Ignavibacteria bacterium | reverse complement strand
ATATTTGGTATTATTGTATTGATATTGTTTTTTAAATTATAATTAAAAAAAAACGGGGCCGGTTAAGGCCCCGATTAAAAATTAAAACGTCGAAGAATATTATTTCAGCAGAGTCATTTTCATTGTGCGTTCTTCGCCATTTGTCTTCATTTTGTAGTAGTAAACACCGGAAGAAACATCTTCGGCGTTCCAGTTAACCGAATGGGAACCGGCTTCGAGAACACCATCAACCAGAGTAGTTACTTTGGCGCCGGTGATATCATAAACATTGATCTTCACCATTGAATTGTCTTCAAGGTCGAAATCAATATTCGTCTGAGCGTTGAAAGGATTAGGATAGTTCTGAGACATTTCAAAAGTAGTCGGTACCGGGCCGTTGTCGTAAACGCTCGTTATTGTCGGATAAGCCAGATACTTGACCGGGTTGGTTGTAACCGATCCCTCTGTCTGCGGTATGCCGCCGGCGTCCTTATCCTCGATGAAGATAATATGCAAGTTATCATCAACCTTGTCGGCAAGAGTTGACCAATGATCGGAATCGCAGTTGCCGGCAGTACAACCGGGTGTCTGCGAGTTAGTCAGGTTAATCGGCTCAGACCAGCTGGCGCCGTTATCAGCGGTATACTGCATGTTGATATCGCCGTTAGCGAATCCGCCCGCCGAGCAATCTAAAGTATCAAACGCGGTGTAAGTGGCGAAAATATTGCCTGATGCTTCATGGACTCCAAGAGACATCTTGCAAACCGGACGGTTCCAGGCGCCGTAATCGCAACCAGCAGGCCAGGCTTCGGGCGTTTCGCGCATTTGAGTTATGGCGCCGGTTCCTGAATTGT
Organism: uncultured Ignavibacteria bacterium; assembly: GCA_964556975.1. Classification (GTDB taxonomy): domain Bacteria; phylum Zixibacteria; class MSB-5A5; order UBA10806; family UBA10806. The sequence goes on along the minus strand of CAZKYQ010000152.1, from coordinate 5,093 downwards.
AATGGAGCAGGAAGGTCTTGTAATAGATACCTTCGTCTGTTACCCACTGAGCGTTCCAGATAATATTCAGATTATCATTGTAGTCATAAACGGCGGCAAGGTCGGTGTAGCTATACAATGAATCCGGAAGGCCATAATTGGTTACGTTGACTTTGCCAAAACGCCAATCCCAGGTTAAACCATCCGTTGACTCAATGTACATAATATCGTTATTCCATTGCGTGTCGTAATTCTGCGGATGAGAATATACAATCGAGACCTTATCTGAAACCGGGCTGGCGACTACAACCTGAGAAATTGTCTCAATAGTGTCAGCGTCAACAAGCTGAGACCATGTGGCGCCGCCGTCGGTGGATACCGTATAACCGAGAGCCTGAGGATCGCCGGCGTTTGGAGCGTTTTCACAGCTGACAACATGGATATTGTCATTGCGGTCGATACAAAAATACGGCCAGTAAGTGCGAAGGGAAAGCATGTCCGGCGGATCGAAATACTGGAAAATACCAAATCCGGTAAACTGGTCCTCCGCATAAGTGACATAGCTCTCTACGCTGGGATTGCCCGATGAATGATAAACAATCGCCGCGCGATTGTCGTTTGTAACAGAAGCCTGGCAATAGCCGGCCCCGTTTACTTGAGAAACACCGGTGGGGGAAAGCCAGTTGCCTGAACCATCAACATAGTTGAAATCAACCTCGCGCTGACTGGGATAAGAAACACCGTTCATCCAAGCGAAATGTACGCCGCCCGCGCCATCCACGGCGCAACGGTTACCGGATGACCCATTGGTTTGATAGTCATATTGAGTGGTTCCCACTAATTCACCTGGTGAATCGGTAATAAGACCGGGCATGGCGGGTCCGTAATTACCGTCAGGAAGCGCTTCGTAACCGGTCAAAATACGATGTTCGACCCTTGGGGCCACTTTGTTTCCTGCGTACGCGCCGGTTACCGCAACCATAACTAACGCAAGAATTGTCCAAAATAGAACCTTTTTTGTCATTTAGTATCTCCTAAAACTGTTAAAAGGTTAAAATTTTTAATTTGATTTTTGTACGTAATCACCTCCCCAGCCTAAAAAAAATTCAGTTAATGCTATTTATTTTCCAAACATCAGATTTTCATCCAAGGCCGTCAAAACAATTAATTACTTACCCCCCGGCCAATTTGATCTTCAAATGCCTCCCTGAAAACATCAACAATTTGAGCAATCGAAAATGTTTCCGCCAGATACGCATTAAGAAATGTTGTAGAATCTTCCAATGAAGTCCTCATTGTTAATTTTGGGCCCATTTTAAGATATTTGACAATATCAATTTCCGTACTTTGCAAGAGCATTGACGATTGCTGCAAAATAACTTTTTCAAAAACCCGTTGTGCCGAAGCTATTATTTTTTTTCCGTCAACGCTGATTTCTCCACGGGTAATTTGCGCAAAACAGGGCCCGCTGTTAGATTTCACTCCGGAAGAGATTTTTTGATGGACCGCTTCGATGCCAAAATACTCCAACCCAAGTTTGAGGATTTCATTGATTCGATTAAAAACATCCATCGCCCCAACTACGGAACCGCGATTTTCAACAGGCCACACAACAGAACAGCATAAATCATAACCGTGAAGAATTTCTCTGCCCCCGGTTGGCCTGGCAACAATATCGATTCCATCCCTCAAGCAACGTTCGATTTCAAGCCGTTTATACGGGTTCTGATTGCACCCGAAGCTTATTGAGGGTTTTTGCCATGTAAAAAATCGGATATCAGGCATCTGCGGCGGATGGATCTCCCCAAACAATCTATCGATTTCCATATTTTGAAAACCGCCTAAATCAGGAGTGAATCCAAAATTAAACGAATATTTAGTTGTCAAAGGACCTCTCAAGACTGGTAAATCGCAAATATTGTGCCGTTTTATTGCTTTCCGCGAAAACCGATTGAGCTTTCTTAAAAACTCGTATTGTTCCCTTATCGCTTGAGTTTTAGCAATTTAAAACCTGAAATAATTAAAGTTCCCTCTTTGCAAACCAAATTACCGTGCAACCAATTGCAGACAACAGAATTAAGGTTGCAAATCCAAAAAAAGTTACTCCTTACTAATTTAATTTCATTGTTAATTATGTCAAGGCTTTTTTACGATTTATTACTTCAAAAATATCATTTTATGGGTTTCGATCCAGCCATCAATTTTGTAGAAGAAAATTCCGGATGAAATTTCGCCATAGAAATCATTGCCGCTCCAAGTAATATAATTAACTCCCTGATTAACAATAATATTTTTATTCCCAACTTGCTGACCCAAAATATTAAACACAAGCAAATCAATTGAAATGCTTGAGGCCGAGCCTGAATAAATAGTAATTTTCGTATTAGCGTTAAAAGGATTGGGATAATTAGATAAAACCACAATATCCTGAGGAAGATGAACCTGCTCTTTTACAGATGTCTGGGTTGGATGAAGAAGAAAATCAATATTCTCGGCGGTTGGGTTTTCAAGCAAATCCAAGTCTATCTCATACGGATAAATCTCCATATTATAACCGTATAAATCGCAGCTTACCGTATACGACCCCGGAACAAGTCCGGTCGTAATAGTATAATCTCCAGAGGCGTTGCTATTGGCATAAGCCGCGGGATATTGAACTCCGACAGGAAAAGCGTAAACTCTCGCTCCGGAAACAGGCCCATCAGGAGCGATCACGGAACCGGAAATAGCCAAACCTAAATTCCCATAATCCTGCGTTATCGCTTCTGACCGAATATTGGAACAATCTGATTGAAGGATAATTATTTCCGCGTTTCCCCAGCTATATGCCGCCTGATAAAAATAAGGCATTATACTTGTGCCGGAGAACATCAAAAAATAATTTCCCGAAGGCAAATTATCTACTGAAAAATCTCCGCTGCTGATAGAATAAGATGAATTAACGGCAAGTCCTGTATTATAATCGAATGCCGTAACTACCACATCCGGCAGTCCGTCACCTGTCTCAAAATCAATAATATTCCCGGAAATAGCAAGGCCATGAGCGGTTGAAAAATCGATCGAGAAATCAAGATCGGTAACAAAATCATCAGCCGATACAGTAACCATTTCGGCCAACATAGGATTGAATTGGTTATTATAATAACATGTTATCCGGCCACTGCCCGGAAAACAGTCATCACAGTTTAAGAAAAAGTAATAATCGCCGGCAGGAAGAGAGAATTCAAAATAGCCGTTATCATCCGTAAATGTTGTATGCAGGTTCGGGTCTTCCCAGTAATTCTGCCATTGATATGAAATAATCGGTATCCCGCTAATACCATCCCCTGAATTCAGATCCAAAACCCTGCCGGAAACATGGCCCAATCCAACAGGTTCGAGCATGAAAGATATATTAGGCTCTCCGGAGTTTCTGGAAATGTAAATTATCTGAGCGTCTTCTATATTGTCAACACCGGGAAAGAAAACGGTTTTTTTGGCGGTTGCCATTCCAACGACCTTGTAAGCGCCGGGAATAAGGCCGTTGAGAACATAATTGCACGGACAGGTTTCGGCAATTATCGCGCTTCTATGCCATCCCGCAAATGGTTCATCAATCTTGATTGCTGTAACGAGGCCTTTGTCAATTCCGCCGCCTGAATAATCAAATACACCGCCGAGCCATCCGCCCCTGTCAAGACTGAAATATAGCGAAACATTCTGCCCCGCGAATACTGTAACCCGGTTCGCCTCCGATATCTGATAAGCCGAAGGATAAAATTCTCTAATATAATTGCCTTTTTCAGCCGAAACATAATATTCTCCGGCCACCAGTTCAAACTGAAATAAACCGCCATGAGAAGTTAATGTTGAATCGATGATATCTTTGTGGTTGTTATAAAGCAATATTTTGGCGTCATAGATAATTTGAATACTGTTTTCAAAAGTAACCCGGCCGGATATGATAGCGGTATCAGCCGAAAAGACCGAGTTGCTGGAAAACAGAAACGCCAAAAGGCAGGCTAATATTGCAATTACCCTTCTCATCCTTATAAATTATAGTCAATATCCTCAATATATGCAAGCATTATTTTCACTTTTCCGGCAAGTATCTTTTCGCCCCAAAGGGATAGATCGTCAATCAGCTCCACTTACATGCAATCCTAAAATCAATACAGATAATAAAAAAGCCCCGAATTATTTCAATAAAATCATGCTTTTGACTAGCCGAATCCCGTTAATATTAAGTTGATAAAAATAAATAGCAGTTGATACCGGATTATTCTTCGAGTCTCTCCCGTCCCAAATATATCTGTATTCACCGGAAATTTGATATTCATTATCTACAATATTCGATACAATCGCGCCGGTAATATCAAATATTATTAAGCTAACATACGACGATCTGGGTAGATAATAAGAAATATTCGTTTGGCCGTTGAATGGATTAGGATAGTTTTGATTAAGCACAAAATTATATGGAGACAAATACGTTTCTTCATCAATGGCGGTTGTCTGATCAAAAAACAACGCCCCGATATCGACTCTGGTTGAGTCGGGATCCAATGGAGATTCGGGGTTTCCAGCATCTATACAGGGAGATCCGGGAAGGAGGTGATAGTCGTTTGCAGCGGTATCAGCAAACATGGGGTCTAAGAATATATCAGTAACGCTGGTCTCTGGAGCGATAATATTAAATTCTAGGTTTCCATAAAAGAGGTTATATCTCTCCTCCGCTATTCCGAATGACGAAGGACAATATAATCCGCCGCCCTCGTAGTTAAATGCGATTATGTTGTTTTCCAAGATAACATTTCCGTTGGGATTTACCCAGACAAAAACCCCGGCTCCATCCTCTATACCGCCACCGCCGTGTGCATAATTTTTGACAACTGTATTATTATAAAAATACGTAGTTGGCCTATTTTGAGTACCAATAAGTAGGGCTCCCCCGCCTTTACCAGCGCCATCAGGCGAATTTGTTGCCCAAGAAACATTGTTATATATAAGATTTCTATAGATATTGGCTCCCTCTGCCACTATTCCTCCGCCCATTCCATGATATGGAAAGCCATACCCAGTCACATTGTCCCGGATTATATTATCTGATATTTCAGATTCAAAAACAGCGCTAA
>CAZKYQ010000151.1:0-5938 GCA_964556975.1 uncultured Ignavibacteria bacterium | reverse complement strand
GTTCGGCAGAATTTTCAAGGCCTTTTTATAATTAGCCAAAGCTAATTCCATTTACGTCGCATAATACTCCCTCGCATTTTGATTTTCCGTTTAAATTTACTATGAATTCTGCTTCAGAAACAACAATTTATTCCACAATACTCAAATATAATGTCATAAATAAAATACGGAATATTCACATTTGAGTTTCGGATTTATTTGGTTCTAACCGAGCATAAATCTTCCAATAATGGCCGATATTATTTTAGGATATTTTTGCCTTGACGATACTAACCATAGGCAGCTATACTTGCACAATGAATGAAAATGGAGGGTATCATTAAATATCCAAAACAATAGCATAAATAATTTGAAGGAGGCGTTTGTGAAAAAGATTATTGTTTTAGCGTGCATGATAAGCATGGTCCTGGCATGCGGGTCAACAAGAACAGTTACGCGCATTGACGTTGATTCTGTGACTGATCTAAGCGGAAAGTGGAACGATACCGATTCCCGGTTGGTTGCGCAGGAGATGATCTCCGATTGCCTCTCCCGCGTGTGGATAACCGATTTTACTATGGCTGAAGGAAGAAAACCAGTCGTTACGGTAGGAAGCATTCGGAATAAAAGTTCTGAACATATTAACACCGAGACATTTTCCAAAGATTTTGAAAGGGAGCTTATAAATTCCGGCAAAATCAAATTTGTGGCCAGCCGTGATCAGCGGGGCGAAGTTCGCGGAGAACGCATGGACCAGCAGGAACACTCATCCGAAGAAACAGCTAAACGGCTCGCGCAGGAGACAGGCGCTGACTATCTGTTATATGGCACAATCAACACGATTGTGGACCAGATCGAAGGCAGAAGGGTCATGTATTATCAAACCGATCTCGAATTGATCCATATTGAGACAAACGAAAAGGCCTGGATAGGCGACAAGAAAATTAAAAAGGATATAACTCAAAAAGGCAAAAAGTGGTAGTTCATTTAACAAAAATGACCAAGCCTTGAAAGTCTGGATTGAAGATACTCATTGCTTATTCAACCGGAGTCGAAAGTGAATAGATTTACATTTACGAAATGCTTTTCCTGTTTGGGCTTCATTTTATTGATAGCAATATCATGCAGCAGCGTCGCTACTAGAAATCAATTCTATGAACCGATTACAGCCGATGTAAGATCTCAGAACTATGAAGTCGCGTACCAGAAAATCGAATCAGCCAAAGCGCAAAATAAATACAGCAAAAAGGACCGGCTTCTGTATTATCTCGATTCCGGTTTCGCCGGGCACTATGCAGCGCTATACGATAACAGCAACGCGAAATTAACGCTGGCCGAGGAAGCTGCCGAGGAGCTTTTTACTAAAAGCGTATCAAGAGCGGCGACCTCGATTTTGCTTAACGATAACATACTCGAGTACTCCGGCGAAGATTATGAGATTCTATACACAAACCTGTTAAAAACTGTTAATTATCTTGCGCTTGGAAAATTCGATGACGCTTTTGTTGAGGTGCGGCGAGCTAATCTTAAGCTCGAACTTCTCGAACAAAAATATGCGGATGCCGCGAGCTCTCTCCAAAAAGGCGCTGAGAAGGATACCGCAAGCATTGAAATAGTGTATGATTTGGCCAATGTCAGGTTCAACAACGACGCATTCGCGAGGTATCTGAGCATGCACATGTATGCCGCGGACGGCAAAATGGATGATGCCAGGATAGATTTTGAAATGCTTGAAGGGGCTTTTAAAGAACAGCCGTTTATTTATAATTTCCCGGTGCCGGAAGTGAAATACTATTCGGATGATAAAGCGATTTTATGCATAGTCGGGCTGGTGGGATTGGCTCCTCTAAAAGAGGCTGTGAATCTGCGCATAAGGACAGATAAGGATATCGGTCTCGTCCAGGTTTTGTATACCGATGGAGAAAAAAAGGATTCGGAATACAGCCATTTGCCTCTGCCTGTAGAAGCTGATTATTATTTCAAATTCTCATTGCCTAAAATAGTATCACGGGAGAGTATCGTTCATGGAATAAGAGTCAGCGCGGATTCTAAGGTAATAGGCAATCTTCAGCTAATCGAAGATGTCGGACGAGTTGCCAAAGAGACATTTAAGGCGAAGAAATCGATGATATATTTCAGGTCAATCGCCAGGGCGGTCTTTAAGGGTTTGTTAGCGCACAAAGCCAAGCAGAAGGTAGATACCGGCGGACTTGGCGGGTGGCTAAAAAAAGCCGCCATAGATGTCGGCTCGGATATATCAGAAAACGCCGATCTTCGGTGCTCACAGTTTCTTCCCGGCAAAATCTTTGTCGGCGATTTTGAGCTTGCCCAAGGCACATACGATATAAAAGTAGATTTTATCGGGTCCGGCGGCGGCGTGATTTTCAGCAGGGAATTTCCGAATTATGAAGTTAGCGAAAACGGAGTAAATCTGGTGGAGGCTCTTTACTTAAATTGAGGGATTGTGTATGAATACTATTAAATTACTAATATCATTTGTAGTTTTATTGTTACTGGCGTGCGGGTCAACCATGCCGCAGGCGCAGGTTGAAAAGAAACCAACCTGGATAGACGATCCCGAACGGGAATTTCCGCATGAGATGTATATAAGCTCAATCGGAATGGGATCGACACAGGAGAGCGCCAGGAACAGCGCGATTACAGGAATCGCAAAAGTCTTTCAATCTGATATAAAATTACGGGAGCAGGTCGAGGAAAATTATTTTGAATCCGGTACGGATAAAGAACTTGAGCTTCAACAATCTGTGAGCCTTTCAAAACAAATGAGCGTTACGACCGACCAAAGCCTGAAAAATATCACTATCGGTAAGACATGGCATGATAAACAAACAGCGCAGTTTTACGCCCTTGCCTATATTGATCGAAGCCAAACGGCGGCCATATATCTTGACGAGTTGGAAAAAGTCGATCAGGACGTAACGACTTTATTCAAAGGTTATATTGAGTCTTCCGATAAGCTAACTAAGCTTGCATATTTGAATAAGGCTCTGTTGCGGGCAATTGTAAGAAATGTTCTCGAGGAGCAGCTTTCGGTCATATCTCCCGGGAGCAACGGGCGTTTTGTGCCGACAGCGACAACGACCGAGCTAATTTCGGAGCGGCAAAAGCTTCGCGAAATGATTTCGCTGATGGTTGATTTTGAAAATAGTGAATGGAGCGATTTCAACAACGCTGTCAAGATTGTCCTGAACAGTTTCGGGTTCCGGATTGTAACGGAGGCCCCGGATTATATTTTACGGGGCGGAATTTCAATCGAACGGCTCGAACGCAAAGGATATTATGTTCGCTGGCGTTGCGATTTGCATTTCATCGAGGCCGCGTCCGGCTCGGAGCTTATCACATATAGCAAGGATGGCAGGGAAGGCCATACGTCTTATGCTGATGCGGAACATAGAGCGGAAAGATCGGCGAAGAAGGAGATCGGAAAGTCATTTTATAATGAAATCAAAAATTATCTGGATTCAATGGTAGGAAATAATTAATCAATGGAGGGTACATGAAAAAATTCCAATTAATCGCGCTATTAATGGTGCTTGTAATGTTTACGGGGTGCGGGGGCGGCGCCAAAAAAAGCGCGGAAGAAGCAAATATGACAGGGTTGGATTTGCCGTCGTGGTTTGTAATGCCTCCTACAAGCGATGATTATCTTTATGGCATAGGTTCGGCAACATCGAAACTGCTAAACGTCGCCATGGAACGTGCCGTGCTTTCCGCCAAAGGAGATGTTGCTTCTAAAGTAGATTCCAAAATCGAGCGGTTGAAAAAAGATTTTATGGAATCCACGGGCCTTCTCGAAGAGGAGGAGATAATCGGCCAGTTTTCGCAGGTGCAAAAGGAAATTGTATCGCAGGAGCTGATAGGGGTTGAAACCGACCAGCAGCAGATGAACAAGGACAAAGAAACCGGACTATTGACCGTTTACGTTCTTGTGCGCTATCCTGTCGGCAAAACGGCGCAGAAATTCCTTGAGGGGATATCCAAACAAAAACGGCTCTATACTGAATTTAAAGCAAGCAAAGCTTACGATGATTTGAAAGAAGAAATCGAGCGTTTCGAAAAAGACCAGAATTATTAAGTCTAGCAAAAATGGCAACAAGCCGGCGGTTGCAACAATGGCCGCCGGCCTAACATTATATTAAATGAACATATTAGCTCTTGAGCCGTTTTACGGCGGAAGCCATAAGGCCTTTATAGACGGCTGGATTGAAAAAAGCCATCACAACTGGACATTGTTACATCTCCCGCCGGTTAACTGGAAATGGCGCATGCGCCATTCGGCGATAACTTTTGCGGATATGATTGCCAAGGAAATTGAGGGCAAAAATAAATGGGACCTCATTTTCGCGACAGATATGCTTAATCTTGCCGAGTTTATGGGATTGGCGGACGGCTCTTTAAAAGGCTTAACGACGATATTATATTTCCATGAAAACCAGCTGACATATCCTGATCGATTTCAAACCGAGCGCGATTATCATTTCGGGATGACAAATATTGTATCATGTCTTGCGGCGAACGAAATTTGGTTTAATTCGGAATTTCATAGAAAATCATTTATAGAATCCATCCCCGAGTTTCTGAGGATAATGCCTGATTATAAAATTCCCGGCGCGGCAGAACGGATTTCCAGTAAATCGAAACTGTTTTATCCGGGGATTTCGGAAATTCCAAAGCGGGAGAGAGCGCAGAATGAGATTTTAACAATCCTTTGGGTTGCCCGATGGGAGCATGATAAAAACCCGGATGGCTTTTTTAAGGCCATGAAAAAGCTGAAGCAAAACGGCGTAAATTTCAAACTGAATGTTATCGGCGAACGGTTCGAGGAAGTCCCGCCTGTTTTCGAATGGGCCAAAGATTATTTTAAAGATGAAATAGTAAAATGGGGTTTTCAGGAATCAAGAGAAGATTACATCAATACTCTTTATGAATCCGATATTATAGTATCAACCGCCAACCATGAATTCTTTGGGATTGGCGTTGTAGAAAGCATCGCCGCGGGATGTTATCCGGTGTTGCCGAACCGGCTGTCGTATCCTGAGATAATGAAAATTCTGGCGGGCGATAATTGTGATGATTTTCTTTATAAGGATTCTATAGAAAGTTTGGTTGGTAAAATTATGAGTATTAGCGAAAAGTTTTATTCGGGAAAATTATGGAATGGCAGTCTTGATTTATTATACGGCTCTGCGCTAAAATTATCTTTGGCGCGACTTGCGCCTGTTATGGATAATGCTCTGGAGAATATTGCTGCCACTTAAGCAAGATAGCCAGGTCCCTGGGGGACCTGAACTACCTAACTATTAATTACCTATATCCCGCTGAACTGAACGTCCGTGAAATACAGGCTCGGTATCTGCCATGATGAATAGATGTATGGGTCGTTGCCAACTTCGGCCAACCGTTTCCAGATTTCATTCAGGTTGCCGGTAATGTTCATCTCATTTACAGGCTTAACTATTTTGCCGTCCTCGACATATTGTCCTACGATACCGAATGAAAAATCGCCTGTAGTTGGATTGGAATTACCGCCAAGGAAACTGTTCACCAGTATCCCTTTTTTCATTCCGGCTATTAATTCGTCCAGAGATTTTCCGCCCTGTTCTAATAATATATTTGTAGAGGAGCCGGAGTTCGGTTCAATGCCGAGCTTTTTCCCGTAATATGTGTCCACATAATACTCTTTCAAAACGCCCCTATCAATTTTCACCCGTTTTTTTGTGGTCATGCCTTCGCCGTCGTAAAGACGGGAGCCCAGACCATTGATTATAAACGGATCGTCTATAAGAGTGAATTTTTCCGACGCTATCTTCTCTCCGATTTTCCCCTCAAGAAACGAATTTTTCTGCTAGAGCGAACTGGCTCGCATACGGCCAAAAAGGGGATAAAAAAAACATAGGACACAACGGATTTATACCACAATATCGTATATGTTGGCTAA
>CAZKYQ010000150.1:0-5982 GCA_964556975.1 uncultured Ignavibacteria bacterium | reverse complement strand
GCTTTAGAAACAAAATCTGCTTCCACTAATCTTTCGGAACAATACAGAATATGTCAGATTAGAGAGTATTTCGCTCGACGCGGCCTGACGAGGATTGACCAAATAACTCTTGGGGAGCTTCAGCTATTTCAATCTTTCATATTATCGTCGCGCAATGGGCGCACCTACAACAACTTTTTTGGATTACTTCGTGCAATGATTAATAAGGCAGTTGAATGGGGCTTGGTCGAAGCCAACCCCCTAAAAAATGCCAAACCATTGAAAGTCCCCAAAAAAGTTCGATACTTCTCAAACGAAGAAATTGAAAAACTTAGAGGAGCATCGGATGATAATATGAGATTGGCAATTGACATTGCACTTTACGCAGGCTTGAGAAGGGCCGAGATTTACTATCTTAGATGGAATGATATTGATTTAAAGCAAAAGGCGATTCATATAAGAGCGCATGGAGAGTTCGTCCCGAAAGGCAAAAAACCCGGTACCGTTCCAATTAACTCAAAGCTAATGGGAATAATTGAAAAAGTTTATCCAACCAGGAAAAACTTTAATTACGATAGATATATTATTTCTCGAAAACATAGGGGTAAACCTCTAAACCCGACTCAGGTTTTATCAAACAGATTCAGGCGAACTGCAAAAAAGGCCGGAGTGAAAAATGCCAGACTACATGATTGCAGACACACATTTGCGAGCCACTTAGTTCAAGCCGGTGTACCACTATTGGTAATAAAAGAGTTGATGAGACACTCCGATATCCAGTCAACAATGATCTACGCACATCTCACGCCAGAGCTCCAACGTCAAGCACTGGAAAAACTCACATATTAGCGTGTGCAATTTTTGTGCAAATTATTGTTGTAAGTTATTGATAGTTATAGGGGGTTATTCACGTTTCAACATGCTCATAACTCGCTAAAGATAAAAGTTATCTGGTTATGCTTCATAAAGTTAAGTGTTCAATATTAGTGGCTGGGGGACAGGGATTCGAACCCCGATACTACGGTCCAGAGCCGCATGTCTTGCCATTGGACGATCCCCCATAAAAAGAATGTCTTTTGATAAGCTGCGCAACTAAAGGGGGGGATTATTGCTACGACAGGCCTTCAAAAGACAATCATCTTTTATATACCTTATTCAAGCAAAATGTCAAGCCCTTTTATTAATATTTCTTTTAATAAATTCAATCGCTTTCCCCATTCTGTCTATACATTCCTGCTGCCCAAGAAGTTCCATCAATTCAAATAATGACGGGCCCTTGGTAACTCCAGTTAACGCCAGCCGGGTAGGATGGATTATTTGGGCCGGCTTGATCTTTAATTCCTCCGCAATTTGCCTTAAAGTTGTCTCAAGATTTTCTACTGAGAAATTATCCATTATTTTTAACGTTTCCAGCCATTTAGTAAGATATTGCGATGCCTCGGCCTTGAAATGCTTGCCAACGCCCTTTTCATCATATTCAAACTGGTCTATAAAGAAATACCGCCCCTGCTCCGCAAAATCAGTTAATAATTTACAGCGTTCTTTCAGAACGGCGACAAATTTCAGTATCCACTCCCAACGGCTGTTGATCCATAAATGAGTTGTCAGGCCAGCTTCGATAAGATATGGTCTGATCATATCGGCTAATTTATTATTATCACAAGCTCGAATATATTCGCCATTCATCCAGTTCAGCTTCTCAATATCAAAGGCGGCGTTTGATGGATTAATCCTATCTAGCGAGAACTCGCTTATCATCTCATCGAGCGTCATAACCTCTCTGTCATCTCCCGGCGACCAGCCCATAAGCGCGATAAAATTAACGAGGGCCTCCTTCAGGTAACCCATTCTTTCATAGTCGGTTACACCGATAGCCCCATCCCTCTTGGACATTTTAGACCGGTCTTTACCTAAAATCAATGGAATATGCGCAAATTGAGGCGTTTCCAGCACAAGCGCCTTATAAATCAATATCTGCTTGAAAGTATTGGTGATATGATCGTTGCCTCTTATTACATGGGAGATTTTCATCTCATAATCGTCAACAACGACGGCGAGATTATAAACCGCGCGGCCATCGGAGCGAGCTATGATAAAATCATCGATCTCGCTATTTTCCCTCGATGTTTCGCCAACGATCAGATCTTTGAAAGAAGTTTTGCCTTCGGGAATAAATATCCTGACAGCAAACGGCTCATTCGAATCTCGCAAGCGCTTTTTTTGGCCATCAGGAAGATTGTAGCAATGCCTGTCGTATCTCGATGTAATTTTTTTCTTTCTGGCCTCTTCCTGCTTTTGCTTTAAAACCTCGGGCTTGCACCAACATCGATAAGCTTTGCCGGATTCAAGCAAACGGTCCACATATTTTTTGTAAATATCCAATCGTTTTGATTGAAAAACAGGCTCCTCGTCCCAATCGATACCAAGCCATTTCAATGAATCGAAGATTGCGTCCACCATTTCTTGCGAGGACCTCGATTTATCCGTATCCTCAATTCGGAGAAGAAACTTGCCGCCATTATGACGGGCAAAAAGCCAGTTAAACAGCGCCGCGCGAGCGGTCCCTATGTGGAGCCTCCCCGAGGGCGAAGGCGCAATTCTTACGCGAATATTATTCATCTGCACAAAACCCTTTCATCGACCTGTGAAATTACGTTCAATAAAACGGTTTGTCAATTATAATAGGCAGGAACATAATTATTACTCATCCATTATAAAAATTATAAGGCATTTTATGGTTTATTAGAGTATAATAATCGTGCAAGGAATTTAGGGAGTCGGTTTTATCATTAACGGAGGAGGCCCGGTATGCTGAAAGCCCTTTCAGACCAGCTGAAAAAATTGGCGGAAAACACGGAGGATCAATTCAATGAGGCCGTAAAAGAACGCCTTGGCGGTAAAATTACGGACGAGCAAATCAGCGCGCTTAAGAAATTCATTTTCCTGCTTCCTCCTACGCTTAAAGTCCTGAACAGCTATTGGAATGATAATAAAACGCCTGCGGACGTAAAAAAGTTAAGCGGCCTGATGATTTCCTATATTATCAAACGCGATGATCTTCTTTCGTATGAAAAACACGGCCTTTTCGGCTACCTTGATGATTCATATCTTGTGGTATCCGCTTTTTTGAGGATACAGAAACTTTTTTTGCGGGACTGGCAGGAAAAAAGCCCCGAAGAAATCGACCTGACCGAACGCGCCCACAAGTTGATCGTAGCGCCGAGGATTGTTATCCCTGAGGAGACAGCAAGTATCGATGAGTTTATTGAATTATTCGACCGGGGAGAAGTTAACAGTTTCGAGGATTACCTGACGGCGAGGAACTAATATTTGTTAAAATCACTTTTATTAATTGCAATGTAAAAAAAAATATTTAGGAGGAAAAATGTGGAAATGCAGTGTGTGCGGTTATATTCATGAAGGCGATGGCGCCCCTGACAAATGCCCGAAATGCGGAGCGGCAAAGGACAAGTTCGAGAAACTGGGCGATGACGCCGCCAAGCTGGTGGATCGCTCCCGGTATACGAATTCTTTGCATATGTCTGTATCATCATTGGCGCTTGATATTGTGGATTTGGCCGAGGAAGGCATCGAGGACAATCTCGATCCCGGATGCGTTAAGATATTCAATTACGCCAGAGAGGTCGGCGTTATACTTCACAACATGATCGACGCGGAACTTGCGGGCCACATGAAAAAAGGCAAATGGGGTTGATAAACAAATTCTGGTAACCAAGCGCCGCTTGGTTACCTCAAAGGCGTGGTATCGGTTGCCAAGCAGGCGCTTGGCAACCAGGTAAAACCTGTGCGTGGCGTACGTCCTCGTGCGCCACGTGATCAGTGAAAGTTGGCGCACCGGGAGGTACGCCAACCACAAAATATAAATACGGTGGCAAGATATAATTGATTTTTATCGGATTTTTCCAAACCAAGGGGAGAATAATACCCGACACAATCATATTATTTTTTCAATTATATTTCTCAGCTCCGCCCCATCAACCCTGCCATCCAACGCCTTTTTAATCCGGCCACAGATATAATTTATTCTGTCATCGCCGTTGGCGAAAATCATGTCGGATGTCTCCTCGACATGCTCTCTAATCAATGATTGGACTTTTTTCGAATCAATCTTGAGCAATTTATGTTCCTTTTGAATTTTCGCCATCGGCCTGTCCCCGTTCTCATGGAAATCATCAAGAAGTTTTAGCAATGAATCTTTGGATATATTATTGGACTTATAAGATTCAAACAGGCCTATAACTTTGTTGTCAAAATGACCGTTATAGAGAAGCTTATTGAACTTTAGCCTGCTTAATGCCGACCATACAAATTGAGATGGAAGCTCGAACTCATTAATCAACCTGTTGAAAATATCTCTATACGGAGAAACGACAGCCTTCCGGGCGATATCGCCATCTACGCCTGTTTCAATCCATTTTGTTTCAATTTCATAGGCGGGCGGTTCCAAATCGGATTTCAAACGTTTAATCATTTCGGCGGTTATTGTCACGGGCGGGCTATCGGTATCGGGGTACATTCTGTCGGGTCCGGGCAAAACACGTTCAAAAACCGTGGCCTCGTTA
The DNA here is from genome assembly GCA_964556975.1 of uncultured Ignavibacteria bacterium. Classification (GTDB taxonomy): domain Bacteria; phylum Zixibacteria; class MSB-5A5; order UBA10806; family UBA10806. The sequence goes on along the minus strand of CAZKYQ010000150.1, from coordinate 1,420 downwards.
TCCATTGCCTGCCGGGTTTCCTGCGGCACACCCCTTGTCGCCTCGACCGCCCTTATTTTTATCTCCGATAAAGCAGTATTAACATCATCATCAGGCCCCCAGACAATCGCGATGGCGTCGGTATGTTTAAGCGAGCATTCTTTTTTTATTATGCTCCAGTTATCAGAATTAAAATCGCGCGAATCAGGAAAATCGGAAACCGCCAAATTGGGCGTATCATCCAGACAGGCGATAACCCTGACGCGGCCCGATAGCTCATCGATAAAACATTTCCCGGGTTGCGTGGATTGGTTCATAATTCCGGCGAAGCCATGAAGCTTGATTCCTTTCACCGCCCAGTTGTTCTTTTTGATCTTATTGGCAACTATGTTATCCATCCCCTTAACCGTATCAGTCAGATCGTACTTCTCGCCATGTATGGTCTTGTCATTTATGCCTCTCTGACGAAGAGTCTCTCTTATTCCGAGCAGCGCCTTCTGTCTATCAGCTTCAATTGCGGTCAATTTTTCTACCATCCCTGTTTGCGGTACGCCTTTGATTTCGGCGCGGTCGCCGCCGGTGATAGACACATTCACATCCTGGCGAACAGAGCCGATCCCCCGCCTGACCAGTCCGCTTGTTTTGAGTACTCTGCCGATAAGAGCGTTGACTTCCATCGCTTCGGTGGGGGTCTTCATCTCGGGCGCGGTGATGACCTCAAGAAGGGGAGTAGAAAGCCGGTCGGTGCGGAACAGTATCTCGTGGCCGTTATCTGCAACCTCCCGGCAAGCATCCTCTTCGAGGCAGATATGAGTGATGTTTATCTTTCGGCCCTTATACGGAACCCAACCGTCAACTCCTATTATTGTAGTTCGCTGGAACCCACCGGGGATCGAACCATCGAGATACTGCTTTCGGGAGACATGCACCTCATCGACAATAGCGCAGTTTAGCAACATTGCCAATTTCAACGCGATATCGAGGGCCTCCCGGTTAATCGGGAATGGCGGAGTATCATCCATCTCGTAGGTACAGCAGTTTTCCCGGTAAAGCTGATATGTTACATTTTTTTTAGTCTTGAATTCCATCAACGCTGTACCGTCATATTCGCCAAGCTCCGAAAGGGTCGGACGCATGTGCCTGATGATCTGGCCATCCGGTCGGTCGTTTCTGTAACCTACCGGACAGCGGCAGAATAGCTTCTTTTGTGTTAATAATTGCTGATGTATCTCCAGCCCGCATTTGAAACCGATTTTATGATAATATTCGTCGTTCATTCCCGCATCTTTCCAATCTTTCCCGTACGTATTCTCAAAAAATATACAGCCCGAAAAATAATCATTTTCGGGCGTTTGTCAAAATAAGAATTTTATTGATTTTTAACATATATCACTACTGTCCCGCCTTTACACTAAGGACATAATTCTTAACTTTATCTTTT
>CAZKYQ010000149.1:0-6072 GCA_964556975.1 uncultured Ignavibacteria bacterium | reverse complement strand
CCATTCCCGGTCCGCCCCACGGTCCCATGCGATCGCCTTGTTTCATCCCATGACGCGGCTTCTCTCCACTACCTCTATGAAATCCTCGTCCCTCGCCCCTGCCTCTTTGAGACTTTAGCATTGTCTCGATTTGCTCTTTATTCAGAATTTTTCTCATGGCAAGTCTATGTTTGATCCGGGACTGGGCTATCTCACCTTTAAGCGAAGATACTTTTCTTTGCTGCTCCAATACGGCCTTTTCATCAACTTCGACGTTACTCATAAGTTTGTGAAAATCAAGTTGAGCCTCTTCAAGCGCGGCTTTCTTTTTTATCATTGATTTCTGATGTTGAAATCCAAGATCTTCCATTTGACGCTGTTGGTCAACGGTAAGATTGAGATCATCCATATTTCTGAAATGTCCCGGTTGAGCATAAGCGGATGGTCCGATTATTATGCTAAGCACAATCAATAAGATTGCTGTTCTTTTCATTACTCCTCCTCATCACCTTTGTCTGTTTTTTCTAAAATCTCTGCCTCTTTCCTGGCGGATATCTTGAATTATTTCCCGCAGTCTTCTTTTAAACCTTTCTTCAAAAATTAGCAATTTCGCAACTTGCTTTTTGGATAATACTGTTGAAATATCTTCGACGAACATCCTTTTAATTCTTATCTTCTCATCGTCCAATGAGCTCAATTTTTTGATTTTCTTATCAATTTCACTTTCAGAACCGCCTGGACTATCTGAAAGCTCTTTTAATTCTTTCAGAATATCGAACTTCTTTTGGTCAAATTCTCTTATGTCATTTTCAAATTTATTGTAGACCGGAAAGAATTTTTCAGATTGTTCCGATGTCAGCCCCACCGCTTCAGTCAATTGCCAGATCTTTATGGTTTTAATTTTCTCCGGCATGCGTCCGCGCCCTATTGGAGGTCCTCCCGGACCCGGCCCCATCTCCGGCTGCGCATTAGCAAAAGATATGAAAACCGTCAAGAATGATATTAATGAATATCTAATTGTTCTCATCCTACACTCCCATTTTTATAATTTAAACGATCATACAACATATCCAACTCTTCTTCGGTCAAAGAGCCGAGAAGATCGTCAACTTCAGCCTCATAAAGCAGTTCCTCTGCTATAATCTCCGGGCTTGAGTCTTTACTTATCAAAGACGTTAAAATCTCCGGCTCAATTTGGTCCGAATCATTAAACCAGTATTCGTTATCTGAATAAAGAAAGCCGGTTGTTTCAGGAAAAGGAGTTTGAGTGATATTAAGTGAATTCGGCAAGATAGAAAACAGTATAAATACGGCGGCCGCCGCGGCCGGAATCCATGCCCAGCTTAACGAAAATACCGATTCTACAAATCCGGTTTTCTTTACCGATTTTTCTAAAGCCGCTACAATATTATCGAACGTAATATCATCGAGTTCGGCTGGCAAAATCTCAAATTTCTGCTTGTTCAAAACATTTTGCAAAAGAGCAGATTCTTCGAAATAAGCGGCGCATATCTCGCAACTTTCAATATGCGATTTGATATCGAACCCGATTTCGCCAGAGTTCTCGCCGAATCCCATGTCTATTATTTTTTGAACTTCATTGCAGTCCATCAGCCATTGCCCCTTAAATATGATCCTAAATTGCTTTTTAGTCTTTTGACCGCCTGATGATAATTCGCTTTGGCCGCTCCTTCGGTAATTCCCATTAAATCCGAAATTTCCGTATAAGGCCTTTCCTCATAATACCTCAAAACAAAAGCCATCTTTTGCCGTTTCGGAAGTTTCAGGACGGCCTCATCTATTTTATTCGACATTTCAACGGTTAACATATTGTCCATTACCGAGTTATCTGCATTTATCAAAGTAACATCTTCAATCGAATGAAATGTCGATGTTTTATCTCGCGTTTTAAAGTTAATAGCCAGATTTACAGCAATCCTATAAATCCAAGTATACAGTCCGGATTCCCGCCTAAAAGAACCCAGAGAGCTATAGGCCTTTATAAAAGCTTCCTGAGTCAGGTCTTTCGCGTCTTCTCTATTTCTTACATACTTTAGAAGCAAAAGATAAATCCTTTCCCGGTAGTCGATAACGGCTTTTTTAAATGCTTCTTCATTCAGTTTCCCCTTCGGATTTTCCTTTTTCATATTATCCATATATTTTGACCCAAAAGGGATATTTTTGGTTTAATAAAATTATTAAAGAGGATTTGTTAGCCGGAATGCGATTTGGCAAGAACCTTACTAAAGCTTTGTATATCTTCAAGGCATTTTCCCGTGCCCCTGACGACACAAGTTAAAGGATCATCCGCAATGATAATGGGAAGATTTGTTTCCTGACGCAACCTTTTATCCAGTCCGCGTATAAGCGCGCCTCCGCCGGTCAGGATAATGCCTCGGTCAAGGATATCCGAGGCCAATTCGGGTGGTGTCTGCTCCAAAGCCTGCCGTACAGCATCAATGATTCCGACAATTTGTTCATTAATAGCCTCACGTATCTGAGCAGATGATATTTTCATTGTTTTGGGTACGCCCGCGACCAGGTCTCTCCCTTTAACTTCCATGGTTTCTTCTTTTTCCAGCGGATAAGCCGCGCCAATTTTCCATTTTATCTCTTCGGCAGTCCGCTCACCAATTAGCATACTGTAATTCTTCTTAAGATAACTTATTATTGCTTCATCAAGTTCATCGCCCGCAATTCTTATTGACGTATCGTTTACAATGCCATTAAGCGCTATTACGGCGATCTCGGAAGTTCCTCCGCCAATATCAATAATCATCGAGCCGGAAGGCTGATCGACCGGCAATCCAACACCAATCGCGGCGGCCATTGGTTCGGGAATAAGATAAACTTCACGGGCGCCGGCATTTTCAGCTGAATCTCTGACTGCGCGTTTTTCAACTTCCGTTATTCCCGATGGAACCGAAATAATTATTCGAGGCTTCATAAGGAAGCGATGTTTTACGACCCTCTTGATAAAGCTCGACAACATTTTTTCGGTTATTTCAAAATCCGCTATAACGCCGTCCTTCATGGGCCGGATCGCACTGATCTCATAGGGAGTGCGGCCGATCATTTCCTTAGCCGCAATTCCTATAGCGAGAATTTTGTTGGTTCTTTTTTCTACGGCGACAACAGAGGGCTCATTTAAAACTATGCCCTGTCCCTTAACATACACTAATGTGTTTGCGGTCCCGAGATCTATACCGATGTCATTTGAAAGGAAACCAAAAACTGACATATTTTCCGACTTATTGCCCTTCTTGGTCTCTAATGCTATTCCCATATCTTATCATTCAGCTATTATATGTTATCGTTTCTAAAATAACAACCTGTTTTTTTATTCGGCACGAAAAGCTCTAACTTAACCAATTAGCAATGGGTTAATCATATTTATTTTTGTTTTTTCAGTTTTGTAATTGGGGAAAACATAATGCAACTAATTGATAAAAAATTGATTTAAAATGGCTCTGTCCGATGCGGTTCGCCATGATGTATATCCGACAATTCAAATCGTACAATATCTTTTACGAACGTCAGTTTTGTAATACCTGTCGGGCCGTTTCTCTGTTTGCCGATAATAACTTCCGCATTTGAACCCAAAAGCCCTTCATCGTCTCTTGGCCTATGAATGAAAATAACAAGATCAGCGTCCTGTTCAATGGCGCCGGATTCGCGAAGATCAGAAAGCTGAGGCTTTGCGTCTTTGCCGCGGGTTTCAATCTGGCGGGAAAGCTGGGAAAGGGCAACAACGGGCACTTTCAATTCTCTGGCCAAGGCCTTTAAAGATTGCGAAACATAAGTAATCTCCTGTTGTCGGCTTTCAGGATCAGACCGCCCCCGAATAAGCTGGAGATAATCGACTATAATCATTCCTATATCATATCTGAGCTTTAACCGCCTGGCTTTTGCGCGAATCTCCATTACCGTCAATGAGGCAGAATCATCGAGATATATGGGCGCCTCCGAAAGCGGCCCGACGGCGATAGAAAGATTTGTCCATTGATGGTCGGCGATCCTTCCCGTTTTTAGCTGATGGGCCGATATTCTGGCGCGGCTGCAAAGGAGCCGTTGCGCAAGTTGTTCTTTCGCCATCTCAAGCGAGAATATGCAGACAGGCATAGCTTTTTCGACTGCCACATATTCTGCTATGTTCAAGGCGAACGCGGTTTTCCCCATAGACGGCCGTCCAGCAATTATGACCAAGTCTGATTTCTGAAATCCTGATGTTAACGTATCAAGTTCCGGGAACCCGGTGGGAACGCCCGTAACATGGCCTTCCCGCTTGGAGTACTCCTCGATTTGTTCAAAAGTCTGAGGCAGAATTTCCCTCAACGCAATAAAATCACCCTTTAGCGACTCTTCCTTGATCGCAAATATTTTGCTTTCGGAATAATCCAGAATATTATCAGCCGTTACGCCCGGGTCGTAACATTTGGCGATAATATTACTGCAATCGCTAATCAGCTGGTTTTTCACGGCGGCTTCGACTACAATATCGATATGATCTTCAATGTTCGAGAATGTTACAACGGAATCGACAAGATCAAGAAGATATCTTCTACCTCCGACATCATCCAATTGGCTTCGATTGGAAAGCTCATCAGGGACGGTTATCAGATCAACCGCGCTTGAATCTTCAAAAAGCTTTTTTATCGCGGAGAATATCTTTCGATGTTTAGGGACGTAAAAATATTCCTCTTTCATGCTTTCCAGCGCGGCATGAAGAGCATCTGAATGTTGGAGCATCGCGCCAATTATAGATTGCTCGGCTTCTATTGCCTGGGGCGGAATCTTTTCTTTAATCGCGGCCATTTAACCAGACTCGGCGGTCAATGAATTGGCCATTTCAACGAGACGTTTCAAGTCCTCCATGGTCGATGGAAGATATGAATTAGACCTTAAGATCGCGGCCGGGTGATAGGTAACCATAAACTTGATGCCATGATAATCATACCAGCGGTTACGCATAGCCCCCAGGTTTGTTTTGGTCTGTAAAATCGTTTGCGCCGCAATCCGGCCCAGCGAACAAATCGCTTTAGGCTTTATTAGTTTTACCTGCCTGGCTAAATAAGGCTGGCACTGTTCTACTTCGGGCGGTTCAGGATCGCGGTTGTTTGGAGGCCGGCATTTTAGAATATTAGCGATATAAACCTCATTGCGGTCGATTCCTATATCCGCAAGCATCTTATCAAGCAGCTTGCCTGCCCTGCCAACAAACGGCTTGCCCTGCAAATCTTCATCCCGCCCGGGAGCTTCGCCGATAAACATGATTTCAGCGTTAGGGTTTCCAACTCCAAAAACAAAATTCGTTCTGGTCTTTCCAAGCGAACATCGCCGACACCTTTTTATGGTAGCGTCAAGTACTTCAAGCGAGTCTGAGTTTTCAAAATCATCCAACTTTAGTCGTTTTACTGCCATTCTGTTTTTAGGGCGAGTTGAATCAGGAAGATAAAACTCTTCAAACCCTAAATCCCTTTGCAAAAGTAAATATTTTTTAAGTCTGTTTTTTTCTTTTCTGTCCATATTTTTTTTTATTTTTAATTGATTCCTCGATTATTTTTACGGCGATTTCGTACTTGGAAGCTTTTTCAAGCCCCAATCGAAATCCTCCCCTGCCAAAAATCGTGACCTTATTAAAATCAGATCCGAACTCAACACCTTTATCTGTGGGATTGTTCGCGATTATCATATCCAACTTTTTCGCTCTGAGTTTCTCAATTGCCCCCGCTTCAATATTCTCGGTTTCCAGAGCAAAGCCTACTGCGAACTTGGGGCGAGACCTTCCGAGGGATTTCAACAGATCAGGGTTTGCCCGCAAATCCAATCTTTTGGTTTCTTTCGAACGCTTTATTTTTTGCTTATAATAACTTGCTGGTCGATAGTCGGCGACTGCCGCCGCCATAAAGAGCATATCAGCCTTTGAGCATGATTTACGAAGGGCCCTTAACATTTCATCCGCGGTCTGTATCTCGATGAGTTTGACTGAAGGAGGACATTTAAGATTTACCGGCCCCGAAATCAATGTAACATCCGCGCCAAAACCGGCGGCAACATCGGCTAGGGCATATCCCATTTTGCCGGAAGAACTAT
>CAZKYQ010000148.1:0-6242 GCA_964556975.1 uncultured Ignavibacteria bacterium | reverse complement strand
AAAGGTTTTTCACCTGATGAAGGCAATTCTTTTCTAGATATGATAGCGGATGAGATGGAAGACCTTCTGAAAAAGAACCTTGAAATGACAGAGAAGGTCAAATCTCTGGAGGATAAGTTATCAAACTACACAAAAATCGAAAACGTTCTTCAGGATACCCTATTGACAACTCAAAAATCAGCCGAGGAAACCAAACAATCAGCCGAACAGCGCGCGAAAATCGTGGTGGATGAGGCGAAAGTACAGGCCGACCGGATAACCGCCGATGCCAGAGAGGAATTTCTGAAAATACAAAAAGAAACAGCCGATCTCAAGAACCAGAAAGACGCCTTTATTATTAATTTCAAATCAATGCTTAATACCCAGCTGTCCCTTCTTGAATTGGTTGAAAAACGCAATAAAACCGGCGGGAGCTCCCTGACAATTCGCATGAAGCGCGATTTCAGCGATGATGACCTCAATCGGGTTGTCAACGACTTCGAACGCCAATTCGAACCCCAAAACGCGGATGATGGCATTAGCGATGATTCCGATGGAACAGAGAAACAGGATTAACTATGGATTTGAAATCAATAATTGAGCAGACAACAAAATATATACGGACCCAGACGGAGCAGGTCTCGCAGATAGGATTGATACTCGGTACTGGGCTTGGAGCATTGGCCGAAGAAATAGATACGAGCTTAGAAATACCTTATGATAAAATACCGAATTTCCCTGTGAGCACAGTTGAATCTCATGCGGGAAAACTGCTTTTTGGCAAGCTCGGCGGTAAAGATGTCATGGCCATGCAGGGCCGTTTTCATCTTTATGAGGGATACGATTTAAAGAAAGTTACATTCCCCGTTCGGATTATGAAGGCGTTAGGCGTTAAAATTCTAATTATTTCCAACGCCGCGGGCGGCGTGAATCCTCAATTTGATGTTGGCGATCTTGTTATGATAACCGATCATATAAATTTTCAGGGCGCTAATCCTCTGATTGGAAAAAATGACGATTCCTTGGGGCCGAGATTCCCCGATATGCACAATTGTTATGATAATAAATTAAGAGAAATGACTGCGCAAATCGCCATCGATGAGAAAATTCCTCTTCAAAAGGGAGTTTTTGTGAGCGTTACCGGCCCCAATCTTGAAACGGCGGCTGAATACAGAATGATTCGGATTATTGGCGGAGATCTTGTTGGGATGTCAACCGTACCGGAGGCTATAGCAGCCAGGCACCAGGGAACAAAGGTATTGGGATTTTCAATAGTTACCGATATGGGCCTTCCCGACGCGCTGGAGCCATGCACGCTGGAAAAGGTCCTGGCGGCCGCGTCGAAAGCGGAACCGAAACTTACAAAACTTGTATCCAAAACTATTGAGAGGATGAAAATTTAACGGCATGAGCGAGAGATATCCTCAAATCAAAGGCGATTTTAATTTTGCCGATAGAGAAACAGAAATCAGCAAATTCTGGGATGATAATTCTATATTTGAAAAATCAATTGACATAAGAAAATCATCGCCGCGTTTTATATTCTACGAAGGGCCTCCCACCGCGAACGGCCTGCCTCATGCGGGGCATGCCTTATCCCGCACAGTCAAGGACGCTATATGCCGTTATAAAACGATGAAAGGCTTGCTTGTTGAACGCAAAGCCGGATGGGATACGCATGGTTTGCCGGTAGAGCTTGAAGTTGAAAAACAGCTCGGAATAAAGACCAAAGATGAAATAGAAAAATTAGGCATCGCTAAGTTTAACGAGGAATGCAAAAAGTCAGTATTCAAATATAAATCGGAATGGGACGCTTTTACACGAAAGCTGGGATACTGGATTGACCTTTCCAACCCATATATAACTTATGAAAACGATTATATCGAGTCGGTATGGTGGAATTTAAAACAGTTTTGGAATAAGGATTTATTATATAAAGGTTATAAAATTCTGCCATGGTGCCCAAGGTGCCAGACCGCGCTGTCCTCGCATGAAGTCGCTCAAGGTTATAAAGAGGTTACCGATCCGTCTATTTTTGTTACAATGAAATTGGCCGATAGCGAAGATACTTATTTTTTGGTTTGGACCACTACTCCCTGGACTTTGATTTCAAACGCGGCCCTCGCGCTTCATGCGGACGAGACTTATGTGACCATCAAGCATAATGGGAAAAAATTAATTCTCGCCGAAAAACGGCTGTCGGTGATAGACGGCGAATATGAAGTAATCGAATCAAAGCCCGGTTCGGAATATTATGGAACAAAATACCAGCCGCTTTTTGATTTTCTGCCTGTGGAAAAGGGCCATTACGCGTTGACCGCCGATTTTGTTACCATGGAGGATGGTTCCGGCATAGTCCATGTCGCTCCGGCATTTGGCGCGGACGATTATGACATTAGCCTCAAAGAGGGGATCTCAGTTGTTCAAGGCGTAGATGTTCAGGGCAATCTTATGCCAGAGGTAACAAAATGGGCTGGAAGGTTTGTCAAAGACGCCGACCCTGAAATTATAGATGATCTAAATAGCAGGGGGCTTTTGTTCCTCGCGACCGGATACACGCATAATTATCCGTTCTGCTGGAGATGCCATTCCCCGCTTCTCTATTACGCGCGTTCTTCATGGTATATTAAAACTACGGCATTCAAGGACAAGATGATCGAAGCCAACAACAAAATAGCCTGGTATCCTGAGGATGTCGGGAAAGGCAGGCTTGGAGAATGGCTTGAAAACAATGTCGACTGGGCTCTTTCGCGGGAAAGATACTGGGGAACGCCGCTGCCTGTTTGGATATGCGAAAAATGCGAGAAACAGCATTGTATAGGCTCTGTTGAAGAGTTGAAAAAAATGGCCAAAGAACATCCCGAAACACTTGATTTGCACAGGCCATATATGGATGAGATATATTTAAAATGTCCTGAGTGCGCGGGAGATATGAAACGTATTCCGGAGGTCATTGACGCCTGGTTTGATTCCGGCTCGATGCCTTATGGGCAGATTCATTATCCGTTTGAAAACAAAGACGAGTTCGATGAAAAATATTTTCCGGCCGCGTTTATCGCCGAGGGGCTGGATCAGACGAGGGGATGGTTTTATACGCTTCTGGCAATATCGGTATTTATCTCCGGAAGGTCCTGTTATAGCAGTTGCGTGGTAAACAGTTTGGTGTTGGATAGCGATGGCAGAAAAATGTCCAAGAGTCTGGGCAATGTTTTAAATCCCATTGAAATCATAAATAAGTATGGCGCGGATTCTCTTCGCTGGTATTTAATGAACACGTCGCAATTATGGCTGCCGAAGCGTTTCGACAAGGATGCTTTGCTGGAAGTAGTCAGGCGTTTTCTTTCGACATTGCAGAACATCTATTCATTTTTCGCATTATACGCCAATATCGATGGTTTCATTCCGGAAGCGAATTCGCCGGTGAAAGACAGGCCATTAATTGACCGCTGGATAATTTCGAGGCTGAATAGCGTTATCGCTGAGATCGGATCGGAGTTTGAAAGAAACGATATTACTAAAGTAACCAGAGTTGCCACGGAGTTTGTAGTTGGCGATCTTTCCAATTGGTATGTGCGCAGAAACCGCAGAAGGTTCTGGGGATCGCAGGAAAACGCCGATAAAAAAGCGGCCTATCAAACGCTATTTGAATGCCTTTTGACAGCTTGCAAATTAGTCGCGCCGGTCGCGCCGTTTATTTCAGAGGATATCTATCGGCGTCTGACTTCAGGGTTGCAAGGGTATCCGGAGTCGGTGCATCTTTGCGACTACCCGACCGTATCGAATGAGCGCCTTGATAAAAACATAGAAGAAGAAATGAGCATTGCCCGCCGAGTGGTTGAGCTCGGAAGGGCGGGCCGTAAGGAATCTCAGACGAAGGTAAGACAACCTCTCGGAAAATTAATCGTGCTGGGTCTAAACGGCAAAGATAAGAGACAGCTGAAAAATCTTGAAAGCATAGTGCTTGAAGAAATTAATGTTAAGAAGCTCGATTTTGACAACGATGATTCAGCCTATTTCACCTTGCAGGCAGTCCCCGATTTTAAGAAAATAGGACCGAGGTTCGGTCCGGACGCCAAAAAGGTGGCGGAATCAATAAAATCGCTTTCCGGTGATGATGTGGCGGAATTAAGCGCCAAAGGCGTATTTGAAATGGGTTCTAACTCCGGGGGCTACTCAATAAAGTCCGATGAAGTAAAAATCAGAATTATTTCTCATAAGGGGTATTCTGTTGCTTCGGACGGCCAATTGAAAGTGGCATTGGATTTGAAATTAGACAATGATCTTTTGGCCGAGGGCAACGCCAGAGAACTAATAAATAGGGTCCAAAATTTAAGGAAATCGGCGGGGCTTCAAGTAACGGATCGCATAGAACTTGCCATATCAAATAATGCGGAATCCGACAGGGCAATTGAAAAGTACAGCGATTATATAAAAAAAGAAACTTTAGCACACAACTTAATAGACAGTATTAGTTTCAGAGAAAAAGTAGAGTTCACTCTCAATGGTATTAAAACAATTGTTGCGCTTCAGAAAATAAAATAGTATATAGGCCGCGGGTAAGCTCAGGATGAATAAAAAAGACACAAAAAAATTTGAAAAGCTCCTGCTGAAAAAGCGTAAACAATTAATTGAGGAATTCGGGCTTTTGAAGGATGCGGCCATGGATTCCACTACAAAAGATAAAACCGGCGATCTATCATCATACTCATATCACATGGCCGACATGGGAACTGATGCCATGGAGCGGGAAAAAACGTTCTATTTTGCCTCCAAATCCGGACGATTGTTATACCATATCGACGAGGCTTTACGTCGGGTAAAAAACGGCAGTTATGGCAAATGCTCCGAATGCGAGGAAAATATAGACCATGAGCGGCTTGAGGCCGTGCCCCATGCTCGAATGTGCATAAAATGCAAGGAGCTCGAAGAAGAGCGGAAGAAAAAGCGTTAGGAGAGAACCGTGGCAATGCGCTCGCGAAGTCTCTTCTTATATCTGTTGATCGCTATTTTTGTAATTACAATCGATCAAGTTTCAAAATCACTTATACAGCAGTATCTGATTGAAGGCCAATCGGTTTCTATAATCGGGGACTTCTTATATTTTCAATTTATTTACAATTCCGGCGGGGCTATGGGCACGCGGCTTGGGCCGTCATGGGTTTATTTGATCCTGACCATTGTCGCTCTCTTAGTAATTATCAGGTATTTCTGGACAATAAAGTCCTCCGGCTGGCTTGAGAAATCGGCGTTAGCTTTGATTTTCGGCGGCGCGATTGGCAATCTGGCCGATAGGATTATGTACGGGCAAGTAATCGATTTTATTGATATGGATTTCCCGGATATTCCATTTTTAAATATTTATAGATGGTTTACCTATAATATAGCTGATGCCGCAATTACCGTCGGGCTAATTATATTTGCCGCGGGAATCCTGATAAAAAAGAAAAACGCGCCTCCGGCAACAGACAGCGCCCAATTCCAGGAGTCTGCGAACAACAGCTTTGACCAAACATAACTTGAAATTATCTGTCCCTTCTGAATTGGCGGGAGAAAGACTCGATATATTCTGTTCTCGCAAGGTTGAGGACCGGACCAGGAGCTATTTTACAAAATTAGCGTCATCCGGACATATCTTCGTTAATGGCCTGCCTGCAAAAGCATCATTAAAGGTCAAGCAAGGGATGAATATCGAAGTGGAATTGGTCAGTCCGCCTCCAATTGAGGCCGTGCCGGAGGATATTCCGCTTGATATTGTCTATGAGGATAAGAGAATTGCAATTGTTAATAAGGCCGCGGGAATGGTTGTTCATCCGGCGGCGGGCAACTATGAAGGCACTCTGGTAAACGCTTTATTGCACCATTTTGGAAAATCTGAGGTTGAAGGCATGGACCCGATCCGACTGGGGCTTGTACATCGCCTCGACAAGGATACGTCGGGGCTATTGGTTATCGCCAAGGACGAACAAGCGTTGGTATATCTCCAGAAAAACCTCAAAGAGCGAAATATCAAGCGCGTTTATACCGCCTTGGTCTGGGGAAATATGTCGCCTGAAAAAGGGGTTATTGATCTGCCCGTAGGAAGGTCAGAAAGAAACCGAAAAAAAATGATGGTTAATCCGCGCCATGGGCGGGATGCCGTAACTCATTATGAATTATTAGAAAGGTTCACGGCCTGTGATTTGGTATCAGTCCGGCTCGAAACAGGACGTACACATCAGATCAGAGTGCATTTAACTCATTTTGGGCATCCTGTTATCGGAGAT
>CAZKYQ010000147.1:1315-6263 GCA_964556975.1 uncultured Ignavibacteria bacterium | reverse complement strand
ATATATAGCCCGATCTATCAGATCCAGTGCATGAAAAGTTCCAGCCTCAGATTCATCTACGTTAACGGTTAGATATACCGGCTTTTTGCGTTCTTTGGGCAAGAACGACCATTTTCTGCCTGCGGGAAAACCTGCCCCACCTCTGCCGCGCAAACCTGATGTTATCACCTCTTCGGTGACCTCCCCGGGCGTCATTGTATTAACCGCCTTTTCAAAAGACTTATAGCCGCCATTTTTTATATAAGTATCTATTTTGTCCTGGTCGGGATAATCTATATTCTTAAAAAGAATTTTTTCGACTTCAGCCATTTTTCGCTTTGCCCTTTAAATATTCAAGAATATTCTCGACTTTCGACCGGGTAAGATTTTCATAATAGGTATCATTTATCTGCATCATCGGAGCGGTGCCGCAGGAGCCGAGACATTCCACTTCGGTTATAGAAAAAACACCGTCCTCGGTAATCCCGCCCATTTTCAGATTTAATTTTTCCAATAGAAATTCTACAAGCTCTTCAGAACCGCGAAGGCTGCACGAAAGAGTTCTGCAAACCTGGATATGATAAGTCCCGACAGCCGTTCTGGGAAAAAACGTATAAAAGCTGGCGGCTTCATGAAAATCCATCAAAGGAATATCAACTATCTCAGAGGCTTCAGCGATTGCGGCGGGTTTCATATATCCAAACTGATCATAGATTACATGCAAAACCATTAGAACGATTGATTTTTTTTGCGAGTACAGGCCCTTTAAGCGGTTTAATTCTTTAATCGAATCGTCGGACAATATTTTTTTCGCTGTCTTTTCCAAGCTGTTCCTCTATTACCTGTCAATCTCGCCTAATACGATGTCAAGCGATCCGATACACGCGATTACGTCCGCTATCATTCTACCCTCAACAAGCTTGTTCAACGCCGAGATATTCACAAATGACGGCGGCCTGAAATGAACGCGGTACGGTTTTTTGGAACCATCCGAAACGATATAACATCCTATTTCACCTTTGGGAGATTCGATTGCATTATAAACATCTCCTTCCGGCGGGCAGAACCCGTGAACAACAAGCTTGAAATGATGAATCAACTCTTCCATGCCTTTAAGAACATCAGCTTTCGGCGGCGGCGCTACTTTACCATTGGCGGTTATAAAGGGGCCTTCCGGGATACCATCAATCGCCTGTGAGATAATTCGAAGGGACTGTCTCATTTCAGTCAATCTGACGATATAACGGTCGAAGACGTCGCCATTCTTGCCGGTTGGAATATCAAACTCGAATTTGTCGTAATAAGAATACGGATTTGATTTGCGCAAATCCCACTCAACGCCGCTGCCCCTAAGACAAGGCCCTGATAATCCGGCATCGATTGCCTCTTCGGCGGAGACCACTCCAACCCCTATCGTTCTGTTTCGCCAAATCCTGTTGCCTGTCAACAGGCCCTCATACTCATCGAATTTGGCAGGGAACGTATTTAAGATATCTTTAACTCGTTCATCGAAACCAACCGGGATATCCTGCGCCAAACCGCCAACGCGAAAATAAGATGACATCATCCTCACGCCGGAAACAAATTCATACATTTGAAGGACTTTTTCACGTTCCCGGAAACAGTATAAAAGCATCGACATCGCCCCGATATCGATGGCGTGGGTACCTAACCAAACGAGGTGCGAAGCCACGCGGGTTAATTCCGTCATTATGACCCTTACATATTCGGCGCGGGGAGGAACTTCTATCTCCATTAATTTTTCTATGGCGCCAACATAAACAAGATTGTTCGACATGGGGGCGAGATAATCCATACGGTCGGTCATTGTAAGCGCCTGAGTATAAGTCTTGGCCTCCATGTTCTTTTCAATTCCGGTATGCAGATAGCCTATTTTCGGCTTGGCGCTTATTACGGTTTCGCCATCCAATTCCAACAACACTCTCAAAACGCCGTGAGTAGCAGGATGCTGCGGCCCCATATTGAGGACCATGGTTTTAAATTCAGCCAATTAGCCGTCCCCGCGCCAGGGCGCTTTTGGTTGCGTGTCTATATCATCACGGGAACGTGAAAATTGCGGAAGTTCATACGTAAGAGGAAAATCTTTTCTTTGAGGATGTCCCACCCAATCATCATCCATCAATATCCGCGTCATTTCCGGGTGGCCTGTAAACTTAATACCGAACATATCATACACTTCACGCTCCTGGAAATTCGCTGTGCTCCAGAGAACAGTCAATGTCGGGGCCTCATCCCCCTCTTTGATTCCTGTCTTAAGAATAATCCTGGCCTTGTTTGGAATGGAATAAAGAACATAAACAATTTCAAATCTTATGTCTCTTTTTTCGAGATAATCGGCGGCCGTTATGCAGGAAAGAAAGTTGAATTTCAGTTCGGAATCTGTCTTTAAATAGCGGCAAAACTCTACAAGATCATGAGGCCCGATTACAATGTTAAGATCGCCTTTAAAAGAATAGATTTCGAGAATTTTGTCAGAATACTCGCTTTTCAGCTTATCTTCAATATTCAATGACATCAAGCATTGCCTTTGAGTTTTTCTTTTTCTATTTTCGCCCTCAATTTCATTATGCCGTCAATCAGCTGTTCAGGTCTTGGAGGACATCCCGGCACATAAACATCGACCGGTATGACACGGTCGACTCCCTGGACAATGGCGTAATTATTGAATATTCCGCCACAGGACGCGCAAGCCCCCATTGAGATGACATATTTGGGATTGGGCATTTGCTCGTAAAGCTGCCTGAGAATAGGCGCCATTTTAACAGACAACCTTCCGGAGACGATAATCAGGTCGGCCTGGCGGGGCGATGGCCGCATGACCTCCATGCCGAACCTGGCAAGATCAAACCGCGGCGCGAAAGAGGACATCATTTCAATCGCGCAACAAGCCAGCCCGAAGCCTAATGGCCACAATGATGATTTGCGCCCCCAGTTTACCGCTTTGTCTACGGTAGTAAGTATAATGCCGTCCGGAATATATTTTTCTATTCCCATTTAAGCGCGCCCTTTTTGACAATATATAGATAGCCTATAAGCAAGATTCCGATAAAAACGGCCATCTCTATAAATGCAAACATTTTCAATTTTTTCAAGATTATTGCCCAGGGATATAGAAAAACCAGTTCCAGATCAAATATTATAAATAGAATAGCGATAAGATAAAATTTTACCGGGAACCTGTCGCGAGCATCGGTTTCGGGAACGATTCCGCATTCATAAGGTATGAATTTACGCCTGCTTTTTGATTTGCTGGCGAGAAGCTCAGGCAGAAACATCATTATGAATACTGTAACCACGGCTATTATTAAGAGTAAAAAAATCGGAAAAATTACATTAAACATCTATTCCCCGCGCGTGATTTTTTTCACAATTTTATCTTTTCAAAAAGTGGAACAGGCTCAAATTCTAAATTGTTTCCGAGAGCCTAATCCCACAAAACTTGCCAAGTATAGTTTTCAGCCATAATCATTGTCAACATATTTTTAGAGGATTAATTTATAGTCAAATCAGCAATGAGCATATTGTTTCTTATTGAATGTGGACGGACCTCTACTATTAATCCTTTTTTATTTTGGTCTCCGGCCGCGTTTACTCGCAGATAATGTTCTGATAATCCAGTCAGAAAACCGTTGGTATTACCCGGTCTTTTTTCAAACAGGACATTAATGTTTTTATTAATAAAGCTATTTATATGCCGTAATTTTAACCGATTTCCCAATTCTCGAAGGATTCGGGCCCTTTCCTGTTTGATGTCATTTGAAATAATTCCGGGCATTTCAGCCGCAACTGTGCCGGGTCTTGCCGAAAATGGAAACAGATGAAGATGATGCACTCCCGATTGCTCTATCAGATCATAGCTGTTGGCGAACTGTTTCTCTCCTTCGCCCGGAAAACCGACAATAATATCTGCTCCTATTGTGATTCCCGGTATCGAGTCTTTAAGTGAATTTATGACTGAAAACAGGTTCTCACGAGTATAGTTTCTTCCCATTCTCTCAAGGATTTCATTGTCGCCCGATTGAATCGAAATATGGATATGCGGACAAATACGGGAACTTGATGAGAGAGTTTTTATAAAATCATCATTAATCTCGGTGGGATACATCGAAGACAGCCTGATCCGCGGAATATCGGTTTCTTTCAAAATCAACCTTAACAGGCCGGTTAATTTATTATCATTAAAATTATAACTTCCGATATGAACTCCTGTTAAAACTATCTCTTTATATTCATTTTGATGTAAACTATTTATTTCATCAATGATAAATCGCGGATTTCTGGAACGGACCGGCCCGCGCGATTTCCAGATAGTGCAATATGTGCATTGCCTGTCGCACCCCTCTTGTATCTTCACAAAACCTCTTGTCAAACCGGCCATGCTCGATATAATAAAGGATCCGAATTCGTTTGCTTTTTTGCTTTTGCAAATTTCATCTTTGCTTTTGAATAATTTCGCTACTTTTTCCGGTATGGTTTCTTTATCGTTGTTTAGTATAAGCAGATCAATCCCGATATCCGAAAGCTCATCCGGTTTAAGCTGAGCGTAGCAGCCGGTTACTACAATTTTGGCGCCGGGCGACAGTTTTTTCGATTTGCGAATCAATTGCCGTGATGAAGCGTCAGCTTTGGATGTGACGCTGCAGGTGTTAATGATATAGCAATCGGCCTTGTTGTTAAACGGGACTATCTCCATTCCCATATTTTCCAGGGACTCGGAGAAGACCTGAACTTCATATCTATTGATTTTACATCCTGTAAAACCGACCGCTATTTTAGGCATGGTTTGGCTTTTCCGCAATAGACGGATTTTTCGAACTCCACCAGGCGTCAATTTTGGGCGCGAAGAAAAACGCGAATATGCCGAGAGCAAATCCCGCGATTATGTCTATAACATAGTGATGCCGCAGATAAACTGTCGAGAGTAAAAGTCCGGTGCAAAATGGGAGCA
>CAZKYQ010000147.1:0-1215 GCA_964556975.1 uncultured Ignavibacteria bacterium | reverse complement strand
ATCCATTGGTCTATCGCGATCAGATAATTGTGGATATCGTTGGGATTGGCGAAATGGATCGTGTCGTGAAGGTTGGTGTAAATTGCGATACAGTACGCAAACGGCAAAGTATCGCGGAGAAACCGCCAGTTGGGACGATATCTCATTATTAGAAATGTAATGCCTACTACAACAATTATCCCGAATACGCGTTGCACATCGCCAACGAAAACGTTTGGCACATTGCCCTGAGATTTGAAAAACAGATAGGCCTTGATTGTCAGGAAAAGCATGGGAAAAAAGAAAACCAGCGCAAGAAATTCCTCGATCCTCATTCGGAAAATCCATGAATACCATTGGGGCCTTAAGGGGACATTCCCGATTTCACTTGAAACGGCCGCTCTTTTTCTTGACGAGATCTCGCTCATGGGCAATATATATAAGCCAAACAGGGTTGTACTCCAAAAGAAAAGTAAGCCGACCTGCTTTAAGGCATAAATAAACCTATACGCCAAGGAATTTAATATTTTCGATTCCATTGATAAAATAAATCCGCTATAATAAATTAAATGAAAACACTTGCGATAATACCGGCTTACAACTGTTCTAAATTTCTGCCCGAAGTGCTTTCCGACTCCCGCGAATATATTCACGATATACTTGTGATCGATGATGGTTCCACGGACAATACCAGCGAAATCGCCAGAAAATATGGAGCCGAGATCATTCGCCATGATTCGCGAATGGGCAAAGGGGCGGCTTTGAAAACAGGATTCAGATACGCTCTTGAGCGAGGTTATGATACTGTTCTTACTATGGATGGGGACGGCCAGCATAAGCCGACATATATACCTGCTTTCATTAATGCTTATAAAAATACGGAAGTTGATATAGTCATCGGTTCGCGCAAAAATGATAAAGCCGACATGCCCTTGAACCGCCGCTTTTCCAATTGGTGCACATCGAAACTTCTATCGCTGTTTCTTACAACCAATATAGAGGATTCGCAGAGCGGGTACCGTATAGTTTCACGCGAAGTTCTGGAAAAAATCGAATTAAAATCGGATAATTTCGAATTGGAAACAGAATTAATTATAAAGGCCCATCAGGCAGGATTTCAAATTGCGTTTACGCCCATCAGAGTCGAGTATGGAAAGGATTTTCCTTCGGAGATAAGCGGAATTGTCGATACCTGCCGCTGGGTTCGCCTTGTACTTGAGCTAATTTGATAATAAT
>CAZKYQ010000146.1:0-6286 GCA_964556975.1 uncultured Ignavibacteria bacterium | reverse complement strand
TATCAATCCTGTTAATGGCGAAAATGTTCAGATATGGATTGCGGATTATGTTTTTGTCTCTTATGGCACAGGCGCGGTAATGGCCGTACCGGGACATGACCAGCGCGATTGGGAGTTCGCGACTAAATTCGAGCTTGAAATAAAAGAGGTTATAAAACCCGCCAATGCCGGCAAATCAGACCTAAGCTCTTGCGCCTACGAAGATTACGGAATAATGTTTAATTCCGGCGAATTCGATGGGCTCAGTTCTTCGGATGGCAAGAAAAAGGTTACCGAGAAATTAAAATCAATGGGCGCGGGCGAATTCAAAATCAACTATAAGTTGAGGGATTGGCTCATTTCCCGTCAAAGATACTGGGGAGCGCCTATTCCTATTATCCATTGCAAGGAATGCGGTGAAATACCGGTTCCGGAGGATCAACTTCCGGTGCTTTTGCCCGAAATAGATGATTTTCAGCCGACCGGCGATGGCAGATCTCCCTTGGCTAAATCAACGGAATTTGTTAATGTAAAATGTCCAAAGTGCGGGGGAGAGGCACAACGAGATACTGAAACTATGGATACTTTTGTTGACTCATCCTGGTATTTTCTTCGATATGTTGATCCGGATTATGAAAAAGGTCCTTGGAATCCTGAACTCATTGAAAAATGGCTTCCTGTTGATATGTATATCGGAGGCGCGGAGCATGCTGTTATGCACCTCATGTATGCCCGATTTTTCTGTATGTTCTTAAATGATTGCGGTTTGCTTCACTTCGATGAACCATTCCTAAAGCTGCGCCATCAGGGAACTATTACGACAGGAGGCTCAAAAATCTCCAAATCACGCAGCAACGTAATCAACCCTGATAAATTTATTAATCTTTATGGTTCTGATACGTTCAGAATGTATCTGATGTTTATGGGATCTTATGAACATGGCGGAGATTGGGATGATTCCGGAATAGTCGGTGTTGCCCGTTTTCTCAATCGAATCTATCGCTTAGTTGTCAAACATAGCAAATCCCTTAAAGTCAACATGCGCTTAACTCAAGCAGATATAAAGGATAAGGATTCACCCTTAAACTATCGCTTGAATCTAACAATCAAACGAGTCTCTAACGATATCGAATCCCTGGCATTCAATACGGCAGTAGCCGCCCTTATGGAGCTGGTAAATGATCTTTATAAGGCCGATGAAGAGGGTGCTAAGAGCCCAGAGCTATTCTATCTGGCTATAAGAGAGCTGATTTTACTAATTGCGCCCATGGCTCCGCATCTTTCGGAGGAGCTTTGGGAGCTAATTGGCGGAACGCCAAGCGTATTTAGCCAACAATGGCCTCAATATGATGGTTCAGTCTTAGAGCTGAAGACTATCACGATGATTGTACAGATAAATGGTAAGTTGCGAGGAAGTTTCGATGTTCCAGCTAGTATAACCGAAGACGCTTTTAATGAAATCGCGTTGAAAGATTCAAAGATTTCGAAACATATTGAGGGCAAACAAATAGTTAAAAAGATATTCATTCAAGGAAAACTTCTGAATATAGTCGCCAAATAGAGAAGCGGCGGTCCAGAGAGCCCAAACAATATCGAGTTAAAGTTTACATAATATATCTTATAGGACATTGTGGGAAATCAAACAATCCATGGAATCTCACTCGATCCCTGTTTTGGAATCGGAATCTTGATAGCGTCTGCTAATGGCCAACTTTCAAGAAGTTTGCCTTTTTCTTTTACAGATAACCTTATGCTTATGGCGCTTTCATCATTCATTTTGAATAAATCAAGCGGGACTGATAATTCAAGTATTTCTTTAAGGGCCAAATCAAAATTACTATATTCTCGCCCTTCAATTTCTAACTTTCCGCTGTTCTTTGTTATGATAAACGTCCCCTTTTGAGGTTCTTGAAACTCTATTTCATATTCCAGTTTTGAAAAACGGGTCGAATCAACCGTAATTCCTCTTTGAGCCATCAAATAAAGATTGTCCTGATCATAGCCGAACCATATCCCTTTTAAGACATTTTCGGCTTTATGCATGGTTGAGCCTGCCTTCATGCAATCGAAAAAGCCAGCCTGGTTCCATTCATATATATGGCTGATAATACCGTCGATTGTCGGCGAAATATAATCAATCGGCTTTGAAATATGCGCGAGCATAAAATTCGAACGAACCGGCGTGAAAAGCTCATTTGGCGGTTCTCGATCTGTGGCCGCATATACGTTAGTCAGATGTGATCTGTAAAGGCTGTCGAATTCGTCATTATCAGGGCCTATATGGTCATCCCCGAACCACCAGCACCAGTCGGAGCCTTCGGCTATATATATTTCCTTCCAGGCCAAATCGAGCTTATCTTTGTCAAAATCGGGATTTGTCTTTTGAAACTCGACTAACTCCCGCCTCGCCTTAGAAAGCAAATCCCAAGCCTTATTGTCTTCCAGATGGCCAATCCAGATTGAAAAGTTATGGTTTATCCAGCTTCCGGGAAACAATTTCTTCAAGACAGGTGTTTTAGCTTTGTGATTGATATAATCATTATATGTGGTAGTAGTAATCCATGATGTTTTTGATAATTTTGTATACAGCGCGTTGAAAAAATCGTGTCCGTCATTTTTATAATATTCCCAGGCGTTTTCACCATCGAGGATTATTGAGACAATCGGGTCTTGTATTTTTTTCTTTAATAAGTTTTCATGCGTCGCTTTTAATTTTCCAATAAAATCATCCGCCGCTTTTTCCGCATCCCATCCGGAATAGACGAACCCTATATTATCCGAAAGAGCATGGTCCCTGAAAAAGAGCGCGATTTCAGCATCGCTTTTCTTGAAACGGTATCCCCTATACAACTCGCCCGATGAAACAAGTGTACTATCCTTAAGGCCTCGAGCCGGGATATTAACGCTTTCAGAGAGGATTTCTTCGTCGGTGGCTATCCATTTTATGCCATGTTTGCATAGTATCGGGATAATATCCTCGGAAACCGATCCTTCCGATGGCCACATTCCGACCGGCGACTTGCCAAAAAGGTCCGCATACATGTTTACAGCCATCTCAACCTGTTTATCTACATCCTCCGGATGGTTGAACCTGTATTCTGG
Organism: uncultured Ignavibacteria bacterium; assembly: GCA_964556975.1. Lineage (GTDB taxonomy): Bacteria > Zixibacteria > MSB-5A5 > UBA10806 > UBA10806. The sequence continues at coordinate 3,205 of CAZKYQ010000146.1, read as the reverse complement.
CATGGGGGCGTCAGGCATGGCTGCCAGCGCGCTCGAAGTATCATACAATAAGGGCATAATCGGATGGAAAAACGGCGTAACCGAGATTTCAATTTGCCCCGCGTCCTGATAGCTTTTAAGCGTGGGGATGATCTTTGAGATAATTTTTTGCTGGTGATCAAGAATCTCTTTTTTTTCTTGTTCGCTGTAGCCTTGCCCTTTTTCGACAAGAGCCTTAAGCCGCCCCTCTTTTTTGAACATTGGATCAATCCAAGCCAGATTCGCGAGGCATTGCAGGTCGCGCCAATCATCAACGCTCCATTGATTGATAGCGTTTTCTTTTGAGCTATAAAGCGATTTATATTTCCTGCTGGGAGCAATCAAGTTATCATGGTTGGCCTGAAACAATAAGTCGAGCATTTTGGATTTTTCATCATCCAGCAGATCCGAGGCTTTTTTCATGCTGAGCTTTAGATGCGGATCAAGTGCATTGCCGTCGGCATAGTCAATTATCTGTTCCAGCAGCGAAGGAACGAAATTAAATATTTGTTTTATGGACGGAAAGCCCTTAAGGATTTCCACCATGTCAAGATAGTCTTTTACGCCATGAAGCCTGACCCAGGGCAAAAGGTATTCGCCTGTAATCAGGTTTTTATAGTAAGGCTGGTGCTGATGCCACAGGAACGCTAATTTCAGCAAACTTGCATCTCCCCCCTATGATTCGAACAAATTAAGAGCCGATTTCAGCAAGCGCTCTTTTCGCTGTGTTTATCTCCCTGGAGGTATTGAAAGAGTTAATAATTTCATTGTAAGCGGACCTGGCTAATTCCAATGAATCGGCAGCAGTGAAATTTCTACCGGCTTCAAGCAAATATTCCGGCGCCCACATCTCGACCGGATTTATTTCAGCCGCCATTTGATAATATCTTCCGGCTTCTCCCCGGTCGCCCAACTCTTCATAGCAAGCCGCGGCCCCCGCGGCAGAGCCGGCGGCCTTCATTTTATCCTGCGGATAGTCCGATACCATCTTTTTGAAATATATAATGGCCTCTTCATAATTCTTGTTTTCAAAGAATATATTGGCGAGAAGATAACATGCCTGCCCGGCGGCGCGTGAGTCAGAATAATTGTCAATAATCGTTTTTAAATCGATAATAGCGTCGTTCAACATCCTGGAATCGTTGGCAATCTGTGCCCGAACCAAATATCTTTCGGCTTCTGAGTTTTTATTGTCTATGTTCCACATAAACAAAATAACCGCTATAAAGACTATCGCGGCCACCGCGCCGCCGATGATAAACAGTTTTGGGTTTTTCTGAATGTACTCGCTTGTTTTAAACGCTGAGGTTACTAATTTATCCTCTTTCATCTGCTTTTTGGTAATTCTCTTACCGGGACTCATTATCTGCTCCTTTAATTCCTTTTACAACCGGATCTCAATCCGCCAATTTATAATATTATCGTCATTTCGGCAAGCATAATTTATCTCACATTTCACAATGAAAAAAGGCGGGCGAAAATCAGGCCCGCCTTTGATAATAAATTTCTCAATTTAGAAATACATTCCGACCGAAAAGAACAATTTGCTGTAATCACGCTTAATTTCGTGCGTAACATCGAAAAGATTCTCTCTTACGTCTGGATCCGGAGTAATATCAAGCCGGTCATATAAGATATTTCTTTCGTATGAACTACTCCCGAACTGATACCCGATATTGAACCAGATTTTTTCAAATTCCAGGCCAGATCCAAAAGAGATAATGCTTGTTGAAATTTGGCTGCCATAAGTAGAATCAGATGATATGGAGACAAAGGCGCTATCTTCAACAAGGTAAGTCCAGTGATCGGTAAGAAGTTCTAATCCAACAGAAGGCTCATTACGGAATCCCGCCCTTAATGGAATATTAGCAAATCCGGCGTTGATTTTATATTCAGCACCGATCCGGAATTGGCTCACGTCTTCCCATTCGGCGTTAACAGTCCCTCCGAGAGAATCCCATTCCAATTGTTCCCAATCCGTTGATACATCAGTTTCCGACATTGGCCTATAGTCAAAATCGAATGCGATTGCCAGGTTTTCAATTGGCGTAAGCGCTATTCCGAATGATGCTCCAAAAGGCATGCTGTATTTATAGTTAACACGATCTATGTTTCCCCCTGGTTCCGGGGGGACAACAACATACCGCGTCAGGATCACGTCCTGATTAATCGTCAATGGAGTATGGAAAACAAAACCCGCTTTGAACATGTCATAATTCGCTGAAAGGCCCAAATCCATATTGAAGCCTGAGAATGTCGATTTCTCCTTTTGCCAATAATCCACAATTGTTGTATCGGTTCTGGTCGGGTTTACAAAATTAAGAAGCATTATGTCATTGCCAAGAAAGGTATTTGTTTCGGTGTTGCGGACATAGATGTTCATGTTCCACCCATAACCGATTCCTTCGGCTATTTTACCTGCGGCACTAAGGCTTATGGCATCAAGGCCTCGATTTTGCTTAAAACTGTTTCTTGACGAATCCCAGCTATCGAATTCTGATTTAGACTCTAAATCGAATAAATGGCGGTAACCTCCGCCAACTGTTAACTGAAGCTCTTCAGAGGGCGAAAACAACATAGGAATGATCGTCAATGGCAAGACTGGCACTAGCAAAAATCTGGCATCGCTGTCGCCTTCCAGAGAAAACGGCGCCGAAAAACCTCCATAATTAACGCTAAAATGACTGAGATCAAGTTCATAAGATTGTATATTTGGATTTCTCAATTGCCACCTATAATCGATATACGAACTCTGGAATTTATCAGCCCGTGAAAGCAAATCGATTCCGAATTTAGTTTTATCCGTATAAACCATTGCCGCGGGGTTCCACGAAAACGCCATTTCGCCTTCAGCAAGCGCAATGCCCGCTCCACCCATTCCGGCGGCTCTTGCGCCCCCTCCAGGAGTATTAAATGCAAGTACTTCTGCAAAATCAGAGCTAAAACCGTATAAATTAAAACCTGATAACTGTCCCAACTGCGCAAAGGTCAATTGATATGACAAAACAAAAAACACAACAAGTGTGATCCAGTTAAAACGCTTCTTCATTATTCCTCCAAATTTTGGCTAATCAGTCCTTTTTTTCTAATCCAATTCGGGAACATCTCCCCGTCCGGTCGTGGTCCTATTTAAATCGTCCTTTAAATATTACAAAAAAGACACAGGACTATTCCCGCAAAACGGCAC
>CAZKYQ010000145.1:0-6315 GCA_964556975.1 uncultured Ignavibacteria bacterium | reverse complement strand
GATGGATTGCATTCAATTGTAATTTCAATATCATCGGTGAACCGAAATGATAAACAAAGATCATCAATTATCGCTTTTATTTGATCGGGCGCGAGTACCGAGGGCGTGCCGCCGCCAAAATATATGCTGTCGTATGCGAATTTGCCGAAGGCCTCTTTTTGCTTTGTTTCCAATATAATTGCTTCTATAAAACGGGCAGGATCGCCTGCATTTATTTTTAGGGAATAGAAATCACAATAAGGGCATTTATTTTCGCAAAACGGAACATGAACATAAATGCCTGCGTTGTTGTTAGCATTAGCAGACATGACAATTGAAGCTATGTAATTTTGAGGCTATTAACAAGCCCTATGATGATGCCAGAAACCTTCCCCACCGTACTCTCGAGGGGAAATGGAAAAGGTTGTAAAAGACAATCTGAATTGCCGGAATTATATAAGGCGACTCCATCTTTGGGGCGTTCGGGTCCGGAGCCCATGAAAAATATACGAACATTCCTTTGCCATTAATCTTCTGGTTCTCGATAAATCCGAAATCGCGGGAATCCTCCGACCTGTCTCGATTGTCACCCATTACAAAAACATGTCCCGCCGGCACCTGTCTTGGCGCGAAATAGTCCCTGCTGGAAAAATCTTTCGGAAGGATTCTATAATCGTCGTGAATTACGGAGGGGTATTCAGCCAAAGGCTCGCCATCGACATAAACCATCTTGCCAACAATCTCCACCGTTTGGCCTCCGGTAGCAATAATGCGTCGAGCGATAATTTCGCCGCCCCTGAACGGGTGCTCGAACGTCACGAGATCGCCAGCTTTTGGCGCGCCCATTTTATATGATATGCTTGAACAAAGAAGATAATCGCCGGAGTAAAGCCCCCCTTGCATCCCTTCATCATTTACTTTTATCGGAAAAACAAGCAAAATCCTCAAAGCCGCGGCAATTACAATTACAAGAATTAGCCCTTTGATTAGTTCTTTCTTTCTTGAAACCGGCCCCCTTTTTCTTTTTGGGCCCTTTGCTGCTTTATTAAACATGATCTATCTCCAATACATATTGATTTTGTTAGTCCATAATAAGTTATCGGCGGTTTAGAATAAAATTTAAGATAAAATTTATATTTGCAATAATTATAGCCTGCTATTTCGATTTTGTACATCTGCTGATATTGACATGAAAGTTAATTATATATATTATGTAAACATGAGACTGAAACTAGCGTTTTTTGATATAGACGGCACCCTTATCCAGCGAAAAAACAAAGATGTCATCACCCTAAAATCCTCCTGCTTTAATTACGCCCTGAGTGAGGTTTTTGGCCTGGAAAACGTGAATTACCTTACCGTTTTGGGCAAGAGGATTTACGGCCTGACAGACAAATCGGTACTGAAAACGACATTAATGGAATTAGGATACTCTGATTATCTTTACTATGAAAAAGAGGCCGATCTTTTTCGGGCAATCGATGATTATTTTGAAGAGCAGATAATTAAATTAAAAGAACCTGAATATCTCCCAAACCCGGGAGCGGAGGAATTACTTAATTCATTGAAAAATATGAATGTGAAATTGGGGTTGGTTACCGGAAACATAAAGAAACACTCTGAGTGGAAAATGCGGGGAGTTGGATTCGAAAGCTATTTTACTACCGGGGCTTTTGGCGATGATGGCGAAGACAGGGCAGAGATTTTGGAAACGGCGGTTAACAGAAACAGCGATATAGAAAAATCACTAATATGCCATTTTGGAGATTCACCGCTCGATTTGGAATCGGCCCGGAAGCTTGGCCTTAAATGTGCCGTCCTTACAATAAAAGGCGGCGGAACGCATAGCCGCGAAGAATTAGAAAATATCGGGTATGGACTGATTATAGATAGCTGGACTGAGATCAGTAAAATCGAACAATATATTTCAGGCAAATAAGCAAAAGGGAGCTTATAAAAGCTCCCCATTGTCATCAGTTTGACCGTAAATTAATCCGGCTTTAATTGAAATATATAATTTATGGATTACGGACCGTATAATGTGGAATCATACATATCAGTAATAATGAAATCGATGTTTGATACTCCCGCGGCGAGACAAGTCACGTAAGTGAGCGAATCAACAGCGGGACCATAACCGCCAATATAATCAACGGCATGTGTGGGACCATCCCATTCTCCCGAATTATCTACGTCCCAGAAACCAATAACGACGACAGAATCGCCAGGGAAACATGGCAAACTATAGGTTCCCGGCTGGCTGATTACGTTATATGAATAGGTATCGGTAGAATCGTTTAAGAGCGGACTTTCCCTAAATAGATAAACATATATGTCTCCGCCGGCATTGGTCCAGGGCGGGCAGGAGGCTGTCCCGGTAATTCCAACTATCTGGTCAAATGTGCCCTCCGCGTATATGAAATCATCATAGCTTTGGAGCGACGTGTCGTATGAATAATCATACATTACATACCAATCGCCGATAGTAGATGGATTGGACGCGGATGAGTCACCATCGAGCCGATCGTAGTCGGCAAGTGTACCGTCAACGTCAACCAGGCACCATAAATCGTAATTCCCAACGGGAAGGGCCCAATTCTGGGCGCCCGAATCAGCATTGGGGCCCAATGCTATAAAAGCTGAATTCCCGTAAATCAAACCAAGTCCGAACATTTCAGCATGCTCGTCAATATAAGGATCTAACGGGTTTGCGCCATCAGGCAGCATAGCGACCGCGAAAACTTCGCCGTCATGCCCTGCAGGAACGTTATCTACGGCCACCATCATGGAATGGTAATACTGCCAGGAATCTCCGCTGATATCTACTGTTTTATCTGCCGTAATCGAAACGCCCGCGGCTCCCCATACGAGGTCGCCCATATCGACTGTCGGGTTTTCAAGGTCTCCGAAACCGCTTCCGGACGCATCTATTATGACCTTAAAAGAATATGTACCCGCGGTTAATACTGATAACGTGGATGTTGCCGTGCCATTGGTTATGCTTGTAAAGTCAACTGCCGTGGGGGCCTCCTGGTTGAAATCGCGCGTTAAGACCGTCAGTACGCCAATGTCATTGAGGTTTTGGCCGGTTGGCGCGGAAATATTGAAGCTTAATAAATAAGCCTGGACAACCTCGAATGTCCCGGAAAAGACAAAGCCATTATCGGAAGCGGCGTTATAGGCCAGATCATAGCTTGCCAGAAGATCGCCATTAGTCATAGGGTTGCCCGCCGGGCCATAACTGTCCATGCCAAACCATTCATTAAGATCTCCATCCAGATCAACAAGCGCGTAAACATCGTAGTTGCCGTTTGGAAGCCCAACTCTGACGCTGCCGGAATCGGCAAGGTTATCCATCGCGAATACAACAGCAGTCGATCCATAAATAAGGCCGACGCCGCCATAAACCATCTCCACCGAATCAACATTTATATCAGCGCCGTCCTCGAATATCCCCAACGCCATAATTTCGCCGGCGTTGCCTGCCGGGATTCCCCTTACTCCAAAGACAACAAGAGGTCCATCGACAAAAGTCCAGCCGTACTGCGAAATCGTTACTATTACATCGCCGTCAACAGCGATATCAAGAGCGGCCCAGATGAGATCGCCTTCATCGGCAGCGCCTCCGCCAAAGCCGTTGTTGTCAATATCAATGGCCACTGTAACAAAATAATCGCCGCCATCGACATCGGCGATATTCAATGATATAATTGAATCTGAAACAAACCCGCTCTGGGTCATTAATGGCAAATCATCATTCAAGGTCGACCAGATACTGATCTCTATCGGTTTCCCGCTGGTCTCCTGGAAATACGGCGCGGTAATATTGAATGTTACTGTGCCAGGTTGTGATCCGGCTATCGGATCCGTCGCGTTTTCATCGCATGCCATAAATGCCACTCCTATTAAGATAAGCATTATAAAAGGCACAAAGATTCTCTTCATTTTCCCCCCATAGATAATGGTTCATTATTGTTCGTTTAACTTATTATCGGAAATTCCAAATCTAAATATTTGTTTTGGATAAACTGATTTTTGCAATTGCAATTTGAAACAGTCAAAACGCTTCAAATCGAATTGTGAAAATCTCCGCGGGAAAATTAAACGTTGATCTTTCGTGCGCCGCAGGAACCCCGAGGCTGTGTCATAAGTCAAGAATTTGGCTATTAATGATAATTGGAATTAAGGTCATTGCGAACGAAGCGAAGCAATCTCATCAGGTTGTGGAGATCGCTTCGTCGCTCCGCACCTCGCGATGACTGGAAAAGTTGTAGCCGGGGTCTTAAAAAGACCCCGGAACTTTTTCCGCAACATCCGGGGTCACTACGGGACCCCGGCTACGACTTTTATATTCTTACAAACTTTCCAGACGCTCTTTGGGATAGATATCAAGCTCCAGCATCCATTCTTTCAGTTTGGATACGCGGATTTTCGGATCGGTAGACAGGTCAAACGGACGGCCTCGGCCATCCAAAATTATGCCGACAACGCCGCCAGATAGCTCTGTATTAACGGAATCTCCACGCCCCTTGCCCAGATCGAAATGCCTCTCCGGCTTTAGCGTTGCCTTTGCCTTTAAAGGCAAACCATCCTCGCCAAAGCCAAGCTCAATATGTTTTATTTGACCGTAGACAATTTCGCCTTCTTCAATTGTACTATCGGGAAGCTCGATTTTATATTCCATCATCTTGCGGCCCTCTTTGACGTCCGTTCCCGCCGGAGCGATACAGGTCCCGAGATGAATCAAGCAGTCTTTATTGAAAACCTCCGTTGCCGCCTTGGAATGCACCTCAGACATCACGCCTAACTGCGGCATCATGAATATCGAATCAACCGCGAGCTTGGTTATGCCCTCCGGCTGAAACGCGTCGATCATCATTAGACCGGATTGCTGGCGCCGCGGGGCGTGTGATAATACGCCGCCCGAACCGATCAAAAGATCAAGCGCCATCATATTAACAATTGTGCCGCCTGCCGCGCTTTGGTCGAAAGCATCGGCGATAGTGCGCTGCTGCTGAACGCCTTTCAACTCGGTGGCAAAGTTCTTGTGCTGGATAAACGCCAACCGCAGAGCTTCTTTGGCAATTGCCTGTTCGAAAATCAGCTCCTCCAGCGATTGCGGAATTGTCGTTGGGCGAATCATCTTGTTTTTTACTCTATTGCGCAGGTCGCGCTCGTCCATATCGAACGGCACCCAGCGCATAACTTTCGGCAAAGTCGCCTCCGCGAAAACGTTTGAGACGGAATAACTCATGCCCAGATTAGCCGAAACCGTCCGGTTGAATTCGCCTTCCTGTTTACCTTCGGGACGGAACACCGAAAAAACATCGGTAGTCGCGCCGCCAATATCCACTCCGACAACCTCGATATTCTCTTCATCAGCCACGCGCTTGATTATCCTGCCGACCGCGCCCGGCGTCGGCATTATCGGGGCGTCGGTCCATTCCATAAGATTTTTATAACCGGGAGCCTGCGCCATGACATGCTCCATGAAAAGATCATGGATCTTCTCGCGGGCGGGATGCAGGTTTTCGCGTTCGAGTACCGGCCTAAGATTATCTACAATATCAAGTTCAACTTTATCGCCTAAAGTATCTTTGACAATCTCGCGGGCCTCGATATTTCCAGCGTAGATTACCGGAAGATTATAGCCCGATCCAAGACGGGGCTTTGGGTCGGCGGCTGATATCAACTCCGCTAATTCAGCAACATGTGTTGTCGTGCCGCCATCGATACCGCCGGAAAGCAGGATCATATCGGGTCGAAGGTGCCTTATTCGCTCTATCTGCTCGTGGGGCAGCCGCTTATCGTTAGATGCGATAGCGTCCATGACAATCGCGCCCGCGCCCAAAGCCGCTCGTTCCGCTGATTCAGCGGTCATCTTGCGCACAACGCCGGCAACCATCATTTGCAGACCGCCGCCTGCCGATGATGTCGAAACATAAATATCCGCACCCATTTTATGGTCTCCCTCGTCTTTCGCAGGGGAGATAATTTTATTGTTCTCGTCTAAAATTTTGCGCCCTGACAGCTCCTCCACCTCGCCGATAGCGTTTAGTACGCCCATAGTAACGTCCTCGAACGGGGCCTCAACGGTAGTGGGAGCTTCGCCCCTGACCATCAAACGGTATTCGCCGTCATGGTATTCTATCAGGATCGCTTTAGTAGTGGTAGAACCGCAATCTGTCGCTAAGATTATCTTAATATCTTCGGATTTCAAACCCTTCATTATCGTTCCTCATCTATCCTGGCCAAAATTATCAGCATAATGTTTCAAATTTATGGATTTAGCCGCCGTTGTCAATCTGTTTTAGCGGGTTTTATTATAAGAATTTA
>CAZKYQ010000144.1:0-6407 GCA_964556975.1 uncultured Ignavibacteria bacterium | reverse complement strand
ACCTCCAGCTACCCGTTAGTTATCAAGGCCGACGGCCTCGCGGCGGGTAAAGGCGCGGTTATAGTCAAAGACCCGGATGAGGCCAAAAAAACCGTAGAAAATATCATGGTGGAACGCGTTTTCGGGGAGGCCGGCTCAAGGCTTGTAGTTGAGGAATTTATGCGCGGCCAAGAGGTAACCGTGATGGCCTTTACAGACGGCGAGCATGTTGCTCCGATGGTTTCGGCTCAGGACCATAAGCGAATAGGCGATGGCGATACCGGCCCCAATACCGGCGGCATGGGCGCTTATGCCCCCACAAGAATAGTTTCTGAGTCATTGCTCAAGCAGATAACCGAGGAGATATTAGAGCCCACAATAAGAGGTTTGGCGGACATGGGCAGAAAATATACGGGCGTTTTATATACTGGTCTGATGATTACAGATCGCGGGCCGAAAGTGCTTGAATATAACTGCCGTTTCGGCGACCCCGAAACCCAAGTCGTGCTTCCGCTTCTGGAATCCGACCTTGCCCAGATTTTCTCCGATATTAGCGATGGATTTCTCGACGTCAACGATATTAAATGGAAAGAAGCAAGTTCCGTTTGCGTTGTTTTGGCGTCAAAGGGATATCCAATTACCGCGGAGAAAGGCATATTGATAGAAGGGCTTGATAAATGCAAATCCGATACCTGCATGCTGTTCCACGCCGGCACTGCCCTATCGGAGAAAAAATATGTTACGGCCGGAGGGCGCGTACTGGGAGTTACCGCAGTCGATAACACAGTCGAAAGCGCGTTGAAAAAAGCTTACAAAACAGTCGATAAAATCAGCTTCGATGGAATGCAATTCAGGCGGGATATTGGAAAAAAATCCGGCATCGTTTCAAATAATTATTTTTAGGCGGTAAAAGTGAAAGTATTAATAATATTAGGAAGCAAATCCGATATTGAGTCGGTCAAGGGATGTGGTGAACTGCTTGATAAATTCGGGATTTTTTATAGGCAGGAAATCTCCTCTGCCCATCGACAGCCGGAAAAGACCAGGAAACTTGCTGAGGATGCTGAAAAAAACGGCTTTGAGATAATAATTGCCGCGGCGGGGATGGCCGCGCACCTTCCCGGAGTAGTTGCGTCTATGACGACTTTACCGGTAATTGGCGTGCCCTTGCCCGGCTCTGCTTTGTCAGGCGTTGATTCGCTTTATTCGATAATCCAGATGCCCGCGGGGATTCCCGTTGCCTGTATGGCCATAGGTTCCCATGGCGCTAAGAACGCCGCTATTCTGGCGGTTGAGATTTTGGCGTTAAAGGATGATGCTTTAAAAGCCAAATTAATCTCTTATAGAGAAAAGCTCGCCTCCGGATGATCCCCAATTTTAATGGACCCTATTAGAAAAAAAATTGACACTCCCGAGGCTTCCACCCAAATTTCAATTGTCTCGAATGTTCTTTTACTTATTCTGAAATTATACGGAGGTTTTTGGGGCGGCAGCCGCGCTTTAATTGCGGACAGCATTAACTCGCTGCTTGATCTGGTCGCCAATTTCGCTGTCTGGATTGGCCTGAATTTGGCCAAAAAACCCGCTGACGAAGACCATCAGTATGGACACGGAAACGCCGATGTTATAGCAGCTTCTTTTGTGGCCTTAATTATTCTTGTTACCGGTTTCTATATTGGATATAATTCGATCCATGTAATTATTGACAAAAACTATCGTATCCCGAAATATTATGCCACCGGGATAGCATTTTTTACAATTATTCTTAAAGCGGTATTGTTCAGATATACTAAAGATATCGGCTCACGATTTAAAAGCGCCGCGGTTCTGGCCAACGCGCAGGACCACAAATCCGACGTATACGCATCGACTGGCGCGCTTTTTGGAATTTTCATCGCGCAAATGGGATTTCCTATTCTGGATCCAATCGGCGGCTTATGGGTATCATTTTTTATAATGCGCAATGCCGTGAATTTGATAAAAGACAATGTTCATACTCTTATGAGCGGAGCGCCTGATAAAGAAATGATAGATAAGGTTGCCGAAACCACTCGGAAAATTAACGAAGTAAAAGGAGTAGTTACAACAAGAATCAGATCGCTTGGATCAAGGCAATATGTCGATCTTGAAATTTATGTTGATCAGAGCCTAAGCGTGCTGGACGGTCATAATATAGCCCATAAAGTGCGAAATATTTTGGTTGAAAAATATGACGATATATCCGATGTTATGGTTCATGTGGAACCATATATGGAGAAAAACTAATGAAAATTGTCTTTTTCGAAGACCATAATTATAACGATCTCGATCCAATATCAATATCTCATCCTTCATATATGCTCCTTTGCGGCACGTCAAAAATTTATCAAAAATGGCTGAATGCTCTTGTTCCGGACGAATTCTCTTTTTGGGGGAGGCCTTATCTTGCGGAAATTCTGGAGTGGGAAACCGGAAAAACAGCCAATAAATTGCCGGATGACGAATTGTTATTTATTAATGGCCGCTTCCTGCCGAATGAGGACATTTTAAAAGTCATAGAACAACTTGGTACCAACGAGGCCTTGATCAGCGTTGGCTGTATTGCCGCCTGCCGTCTTGGCTCCGGCCGCTCAAAGAATATTGTCGAGGCACTGGAGCAGATCCATACAATCGACGGGCACGAAAAAATAAAATCATTGTTAAAATCAAAAGAGATCAAAACCGATAGCTTTCAATATTTATGGGATTTAATAAATATAAACGGCAGATTAATTTCGGATGAATTTAATATGTTCAATAAATCATCCGGCTCTTTGGGCGCCGCCGGAGAAAATATTTCAATAATAAGGCCAGAAAGCATTTTTATCCATAAATCAGCCTCTATCGCGCCCAATGTTGTTATTGACGCTTCGGATGGCCCGGTTATAATTGAAGAAAAAACCAGCGTCGAACCGTTTAGCTACATTCAGGGACCGTGTTATATTGGCCCTGATAATCGAATAGTCGGCGGAAGAATCCGCGAAGGATGTTCGTTTGGGCCTATGTGCAGAATAGGCGGCGAGGTCGAGGAATCAATTATGCTCGGTTTTTGTAATAAATATCATGAAGGCTTTCTTGGGCACGCATATCTGGGCGAATGGGTCAATCTCGGCGCTCTGACGACAAACTCCGATCTTAAAAATAATTATAAGGAAATCAAAGCGGCAGTGGGCGATAAGACGGTTCATACCAAAAGTATTAAAGTCGGTTCTTTTATCGGCGATCATACAAAAACCGGCATTGGTACTATGCTTAACACAGGAATTAATATCGGATTCTCCTGCAATCTTTATGGAGCCGGATTGTTTTCTGAAAAAAAAGTTCCGCCCTTTAGCTGGGGAACCCCCGACGGCCTGGTTGGCTACAGGATTGATAAAGCGATTGATACTGCCAAAACTTCTATGGCGCGAAGAAAAGTAAGTTTTACTTCCGCGCATGGAAGGCTATTTCGGTCGATAAACGAAATAAATTCTTCCGACGTAAACCGATAAATAGGTTTTTTATATTCCCATTTAATTTCTTAAAGTGATTTTTGCTAAAATAAAGGATATTCGGCATTCTTACCATTGCGAATTTGATTGACGCGGGCCGATCTTTAATTATATCTTGGCATTATGAAATATTAAGGCTGATCGTTATCGGACGATAAATTTAATGTGATGATTTTTAATATCGTTCGTTAAGACAGCTTGGAGGAAGTAAAGACAAATGCCCGAATTAAGAAAAGACCCGGTTATTGGCCGGTGGGTTATTATTTCAACCGAACGGGGAAAACGGCCCTCTGATTTTCCGGTAGAAACGCGAAAAAAATCCACGAAACTTTGTCCGTTTTGTCTTGGCAACGAATCTTCCACGCCCCCGGAGATATTCGCTATACGAGAAAACGGCGATTCTCCAAACTCCCCCGGCTGGTCTCTGCGAGTGATCCCCAATAAATTTCCCGCGCTAAGAATCGAAGGCGACCTGAACCGCATCGGAGAGGGAATTTTCGATAAAATGAACGGTATTGGCGCGCATGAGGTGATAGTAGAAACTCCAGATCATGCAAAGGACCTCGTTGATCTTGAAGTCGAAGAAATAAAACAAGTCGTTTTTGGCTATAGAGACCGAATTAACGATTTGAAAAAAGATTCTCGTTTTCGCTACATTATGGTTTTCAAAAATCAAGGCGAGGCCGCGGGAGCGTCGCTTGAGCATTCTCACAGCCAGCTGATTGCCACGCCTATTGTCCCCAAGAGAGTAGTTGAGGAAATAGAAGGATCCAGAAAATATTATGAATATAAAGAACGGTGCATTTTTTGTGACATTGCGCTGCAGGAAATAAGCGATAAAACAAGAATAGTAGTTCGTAACGAACGGTTTGCCGCGATTACTCCTTTCGCTTCGAGGTTCCCATTTGAAATCTGGATTCTGCCAATTCAGCATAGTCCTTTTTTCAGCGAGATCAACAATGAAGACGCCGGAGCATTCGCGGATATTTTGAAAACAACATTGTCCAAATTATCCAGGGCTTTAAATAATCCCGCGTACAATTTTATGATTCACTCGTCTCCCATAGACAGTCAAGAGCGCTATTTATATCACTGGCATGTCGAAATAATCCCAAAGCTGACTAAAGTAGCGGGGTTCGAATGGGGGACAGGATTTTACATTAACCCGACAACTCCCGAAGACGCAGCGCGATTTCTTAGGGAGACCGATTCATAAATCTAAAAAAACTATTTACAATAAACGATTTTTTTAGGAGGTCTTAATGGACTCATTAAAAATATTGCTGGTTTCGCCCGAAGCTGTTCCGTTCGCGAAAACAGGAGGGTTAGCCGATGTCGCGGGGGCGCTTCCCAAATCTCTCGCCGAACAGGGACATGCTGTAAAGTTGGTCCTGCCCTTATATAAGCAAATCGACAGGGAAAAATTCGGCGTAAAAAGGATTGTCTCTGATATCACGGCCTCAATTGCCGGCCGTGAAGAAACATTCCACGTTTGCGAGGCGAATGCAGGCGGGGATAATTATGGCGTATGGCTTATCGAACATGACCGGTTTTTTGATAGGCCGGAACTTTATCGCGATCCATCCACGGGGGATGATTGGGCCGACAATGATGAGCGATTTGCCTTTTTCGCGCGCGCGGTCCTTGAGGCTTGCAGGAAAACCGGTTTTATTCCCGACGTCATTCATTGTAATGATTGGCAATCCGGCCTGATTCCGGCGTTTTTGAAAGTTGATTCGCAGTATAAGGATTTTGATAATACTTCAACAATATTCTCTGTACACAATATCGCCTATCAAGGCAATTTCCCGCCGGAGAGCTTTGGCAAATTAGGACTTTATGCATCATTGTTCGCGCCGGGAGAGGGATTTGAATTCTGGGGAAAAGTGAGTTGCCTCAAAGCCGGAATATGGTATGCGGATCTGATTAATACCGTATCTGAAACCTACGCCAAGGAAATACAAGCATCCAACGAATATGGTTATGGTTTCGAGGGCGTTTTAACAGAACGGTCCGCCGATTTATTCGGCATTTTGAATGGTATTGATTATAACATCTGGGACCCGTCTGTTGATGATCTAATTCCCGCGAAATTCACGCCGGAAAAACTTGCCGGCAAAAAGAAATGCAAAAACGCCTTAAGGCGAAAAGTAAAACTTCCGATGGTGCGCAGGGACGTTCCGGTAATTGGCATTATCTCGCGTCTTGCCGACCAGAAAGGTTTCGACCTGATCGAGGAAGTTGCCGAAGAATTAATGAAGCTGGATATACAAATTGTACTTCTCGGCACAGGCGATGAAAAATATCATAAGCTGTTCACAGAACTTCATGAGAAATATCCGAAAAAGATCGCCGCGTTGCTTGAATTCAATAACGAGATGGCTCACCTGATAGAGGCCGGTTCCGATATGTTTCTTATGCCGTCCCGTTATGAGCCCTGCGGGTTAAACCAGCTATATAGCTTGCGTTATGGCACAATTCCTATCGTAAGAAAAACCGGCGGGCTTGCCGATACTATTAAAAACGTTAATCCTTCCAAAGGTACCGGCAACGGGTTTGTTTTTACCAAATACGATGCCCGCGAGATGCTCAATACCATCAAGTTCGCATGCGAGGTCTATCGCGATAAAAATATTTGGGAAGTCATGATGCTTCGCGGTATGAGGCAGGATTTCTCGTGGGAAACTTCGGCAAGGAAATATCTCGCGCTTTACGATAAGGCTATAAAGAAAAAAACGCTTGTAGAAGCCTAAATTTACCCAAAGAATTTCCTCAAGCCCCGTCTATTAGGCGGGGCTTTTTATTGTTGATTAAGTAATTCTTCATCTGGTTGCCAAGCGCCTGCTTGGCAACTGAGTCGGGTCGCCCACAGCTTGCTGCGGGAAAATAATTTAAACGACAATGAAGTATTTTTTGTAG
>CAZKYQ010000143.1:0-6417 GCA_964556975.1 uncultured Ignavibacteria bacterium | reverse complement strand
ATGTGTGCGTCAAGGACGACCGTGATCTTTGCAAAGAAAAACCGTAGGCCCGGTTCTGAGCGAAGCGAAAAACCCGACACCGTGGCTCCTATAAAATCGGCCAACCGCCGTGTTTGTCAATTGATCTCTGATTGCCAAGTGCCTGCTTGGCAACCGATAACGGATAAGACCCGACAAGCATGTGCCGTCAGTAGCCGTAGGTCGGGAGCCCTGCGCTCCCGACAATTAGTCTGCACGGTAAATGTCATAAAACCTGTGGCGTCAGATCCCCGTATCTGACGCTAATAAGGCGAGCATTAGGGAGAGAAACCCGACAAAATCAACTACCCCCCCAGCTTATCCGCAATCTCCGCCAAGTCGGCGATATTATTTTTGTAATCCTCGAACAACGCCTCAAGAAGGGCGGTCGCGCCGGACTGGCCCTGATGTAAACGCCAGACACGGTCAATCGCCGACGTGTCAGTATCGTAAATTTCTTTTATATCGCCGAGAAGTTCCGCGACATCATCATGCGGCGTTTTATCCGCTATCCAGACCATCCCCCGGCAAGCGGCAAGGGCCGATGACAGCGACTCTTCGAGCATGGCCTCTATCTTCTCCCGCTCGCCCCCCGTGCGAAGAAACCCGCGCCTGAGATTGACAAGTATCGATTTGAACTCCCGCTCGCATTGGTAGCGAAGGTTCTTTTTTTCGATCACGGCGTTTACGAGGGGGTCCTCGCCATAAAGCAAAATATGCCTCTGCTTCATATCGGAAAACTCTATCGGAAAAGTATCAAGCGATGATATGACATGCCCCTTTTCAAAAACCAACGGCACCGCCAATCCCTTCCGGGCATATTTTTCTCCGGCCTCCATAATAATCTCAAGATCGGATATGGACGACTCATAAAGTATAATCATCAAATTAATGTCCGACCGCCCCTCGATATAATTATTGCCGGCGGCGGAGCCGAAAAGGATAATCGAATAAAGCCTGTCATCCAATTTTTTTATTAATTTTTCAGTAAAGCCTGCCGCGGTCTCTCTGGCGGCTGGCGGAAGGTGGGCGAGTTTATCTAAAAGCTCCTTATTCATTTTCGGTTCCTCTCAATTCTTTTATCTTTTTGATTATCAGGGGAAACACTTCGCCCGATTTGCCTCTTATATGTTCATCGCAAACAAAAGTCAACTCGGTCGGCTCTATATTTACCTCTACCACAAAAGCGCCGTGCTGTTTCGCGGCGGATGGAAGCGATGCCGCGGGCTGTACTATTCCCGATGTCCCGACCGTAAACAAAATATCGCAGGATCTCGATACTTTGAATGCCCTTTCAATCACGCCGGGGGGAAGCATTTCGCCGAACCAGACAACATCGGGACGAAGCCGTCCCCCGCATTCGCATTTCGGCGGGAACTGCTCGAACTCTTCGTTGTAGTTGACATCTCCGCAATCAACGCAGCGGTTCCGTTTGATATTACCGTGCAATTCAATGATGTTCTCCGAACCGGCAACCCTATGAAGATTATCGACATTTTGCGTAACGAGATGGAGGTTCTCATAAAGGCCGGCCATTTCAGCTATCGCGTAATGTCCGAGGTTCGGTTTGATTTTGTTTATAATGTCGCGCCGGAATTGATACCATTCCCAAACCAATTCGGGGTTGGCGTCGAAAGCCTCGAATGTTGCCAGCTCTTCGGCCCGGAATTTTTTCCACAGGCCCTCCTCGCCGCGAAATGTCGGTACGCCTGACTCAGCCGATACTCCCGCTCCTGTTGAAACTACGACCGAATCAGCCGTTTTGAGGGCTTCGATAAAATTGTCTGAAAACTCAATATCCATTGAACCAAAGATATGAGTTTTGGGCTTTCAGGTCAACGGCAAAGAGAAAGCTGCCGCCAATCCAAAGGCAAAACCATCGAAACCTCTTGACCTGTAAAGATGTTGATGTATATAGCAATGTAATAACGGGAAGGGAAGAGATGACTGCTAACGATGATAATAAAAAACTTAACCTGATAGACCTGCGCCGTACGAAATACGAAGAAACTTGGCGGCTCCAGAAAAAAATAGTCGCCTTGAGGCAGGCAGGCCAAATAGGCGATGTTTTGCTTTTAACAGAACACGAACCGGTCATCACAATGGGGCGGGCGGCTTCTTTCGATAACCTCCTGTGTTCTCCTAATGAACTGAAACGAAAAGGCGTGGAGATTCACGAAATCGAGCGAGGCGGAGATGTCACGTTTCATGGCCCCGGGCAGATCGTAATTTATCCCATTATAAATCTCAACGGCCATGGTCGGGATTTACACAAGTACCTTCGCGATCTCGAAAAAGCAATAATAGATGCGCTGGACAAATTCGGCATTGATTCCGGGACCAAAGAGGGGCTTACCGGAGTCTGGGCAAACGACTCTAAGCTGGCGTCAATAGGCGTCGCCGTATCAAGATGGATTACCTATCACGGCGCCGCTTTGAATGTCAATACCGACCTCGACTATTTCAAGCTTATCAACCCCTGCGGAATCACGGAGTATCCGGTTGGGTCGATGGCATCGATAACAGGCGATAAGATTGACATGAACGAAGCGCGGGACGAATTAGCATCGAGTTTCGCGGCGGTGTTCAATTATGAAATCGTAAGTATCGATTCGATTGACTCGTTATTATCGGAAGTGATAGAGGTTTGACGATGGTAATTTTCGCGGATTATGTAAAAGTCGGACACTTATCAGAACTCAATAAAACCGGTTGGATAAAATCCTCGGTTGCTGGCAAAGACATAATGATTTTATTGTCTGATTATGACCCCGTAGCAATTGAAATAGGGGATGAAATGGAAAAGTACGGTATTGGCGCTCTTCCTATTGAATTTCATCCTGAAAGCTCAGACATACTTGATTACTTGCTTGATAGGCCGGAAAAGGCATGGGGAGAGCTAAAGACTTACCCGGTAAAAATCGAAGGTGATAATATATTAATTGGATTAAACCTATTAGAATAAGGCAGGATATGGAAAAAATTGACATTACCGAACCAAAAATAAACGATTATATCCAAACCATCGGAAGCAGTTCGGATACGATTTTAAGAGAGATGGAAAGCTACGCCAAAGAAAATAATTTTCCAATAATCGGCCCCATGGTCGGGCCTTTTTTAAGACAGCTTGCGATTATTATGCGCGCCAGGAACATTCTCGAGTTGGGTTCTGGTTTCGGGTACTCCGCATACTGGTTCGCTGGCGGCATAGCCAGCGGAGGCAAGATAATCTGTACCGACAACAATGAGAGCAACAAGTCGATGGCAACCGAATACTTAAAGCGCGGTAAGTTTGGCGAGGCCGTGGATTTCCGCTTGGGCGATGCCCTGGAGATCGCAAAGACCCTCGACGGCCCGTTCGATATCATTCTTAACGATATCGGCAAAGTTGATTATCCCGAGGCTTTTGATATTGCCTTGAAACTTCTAAAACCGGGCGGAATATTTATTACTGATAACGTCCTATGGTCGGGAAGGATCCTCTCCGATGAGCCGGATGAAACCGCCATGGCAATACAGAAATTTAATCGAAAGCTTTTTAATACAAATGGCGTTCTTTCTTCGATCATCCCCATTCGGGACGGTCTCGGATTAGCTGTAAAACTATGACCGCTATAGAATTGCTGCTTGCGCAGCGAAAAAGCTATTCCGAGGGTACAGAGATGGTTTTGCGGGGCATCAAACCCGAATGGTTTGATATCAAACCTTATCCCGAAACAATGTCATTCGGTGAGCAAGTCGATCATATTTCTGCTGTTGAGGCGGAGCTTCTGGATGAAACCGCGGCCGCTTTGGAGTTTGAGAAGGTTCCTTTTGAATATAAACCGTCCGGCAATCTCGAAACATCGATTTCACAATGGAAACGGATAAACAACCTTGGAAATGGGTTTATCGCGGGGCTCGACCATAAAAAACTAAATTTCAGGTTTCTTACGGTTAGCCATGCGCATATATCCGTTTCGGCTATGATAAAGTAGTAATTGAGCATGAAATTCATCATCGCGGCGAGATCGTTTCATATTTTCGAATGATAAAGGCAAAGCCTCCGAAACGATGGTCCGATTAGTGAAAAGAGTTGTTGAATACAAGGGAAAAGAAGTTCAGCGTTGGGCATAAAATAGAAGAATAATATTAATGCAATATCTTGAATAGATATCAAATGGATTTGAAGGAATTTATTATAAAAAAGGCGCGCGTACTCGGCTTTTCAAAGACAGGCGTAGCATCTCCCGAGTACAATCCGACAGCTCACAATCATTTTTTAAATTGGCTTGATAACGGATATAACGCGGACATGAATTATTTGGAACGGGCTGTACGAAAGCGGTTCGATCCTATGATACATTTCACCGATGCAAAATCGGTTATAGTATGCGCCCATAATTATTATAAGAATCCCGCCAACGACCTCCAAAAAGGCTATATCTCGATTCACGCCAGAGGAGATGATTATCATATTGTTATTAGAGATAAACTAAACGCTTTATGCGATTCTATCAAGAGCAAATTCGGCGAATTCAATTTCAAGATATTTGTTGATTCATCTCCTATCTCAGAAAAATCATTGGCTGTAAAGGCAGGGATAGGATTCATTGGAAGAAACGGAACTGTTATAATACCAAAAAACAAAACAAACAGCGCCGAACCGTTGGGAAGCTTTCACTTCCTCGGCGTTATAATAAGCAATCTGAATCTGCAATACGATTCCGAAGTTGAGGGGACCTGCGGAAAATGCGTTAGATGTATTAGGGCCTGCCCGACCGGCGCGATTATGAGTGGCGGCAAAATAGACGCTCGTAAATGCTTATCATATCATAACACGCAAAACAAGGGCGAAATCCCTGAACCGATAGCTCTGCAAATGAGAAATATGATCTTCGGATGTGATATATGCCAGCTTGTATGTCCTTATAACAGCAAAGCCATTGATACAAGAGAAACGCGCTTTTCGGCAAAAGCGGATTTAATCGGTATTGGGCTTGAAAAAATGGCTAATATTAGCAAGGATGATTTTGATAAAAAATATATTAATACAAGCTTCGCGAATTTCGGTTATGCTTATATTAAGCGCAATGCCGTATTGGCTTTAAAAAATATCGCAAATAACTCCGATCCTTAAATTCGTATGCCTGGTTTCTAATAACGTGCTGGAATATAAAATTGGGGCCAATAAAGCCATCGGCGAACCAGCTTATTGACAAGGGATGAAGAGAAAAGTAAATTTCATCTTTACTCGTTTAAACACAATAAGTTACGCATTGTTATGGACATGGATTGAAATTATTTTATTTTCAGGAAACCTTTTTTCTTGACATAGAGTATTAACTAATATATTTTAAGATAAATGGATGAATTAACTCCATGATTAAGGAGAAAAAATGCAAATTTCAAGAAAATCAGATTACGCTTTAAGAGCCATGGTTTACGTTGCCGCTTGGGAAAGTGACAAAATCTGTTCAATTAATGAGATTGCCGAGGCGGAACAAGTTCCGCGCGAATATCTCGCCAAAATCCTAAAAGAGCTGTCTGTTCAGGGGCTTCTTCACAGCTATAAGGGGATTAACGGAGGATATCGCCTCGCAAAACCCCGAGAAAGTATCACTTTTCTATCTATCATCGAAGCGATGCAGGGCAAAATTGCGGTAAACGACTGTATTCGTCAAACTGACGAGAGCGGATGCAGTAAAAAACCCCGATGCGCAATGCATTCCTTTTGGCTGTCTGAGCAGGACAGAGTTACAAAATCATTAGGTTCTGTGAATCTTGCCTCATTTGATTACGCCAAATTCTATCCTTTTGCCCGCAACAAAGCAAAGAAGGCAAGCAAGGTCCAATCGGCTTAAGTTTTTTTATGGGTTATAAGGTCTTCGAATATCAAGGCCTATGAGCTTGAGAGCAGAAGTAACCCTGGCAAACCAAGAAGCGGCATTTGTCGTAATAGGCGTTGATTATGTGAATCAACGCCTATTTTTTGTTTTAGACTTTTTATTTGATTCTGACTGACAGGATCTGTCAGAGCCTGAAGTTATATTTATACTCACAACATGCATTAAATTAGCAAAAAGGACCTTCTAAAATTAACAAGGAGGAGTCAAATGGCTTTTACAGGAAACGAAGATCATTCTATTAATCTGGCCGATGCGATTGAGTTTACTAAAAATTATCGGGATTCGGTGAATGAGGGCGATTTTTTAGGCGGGTATTTTGGCAAGAGCGCCATCTCAGAAATACTTAACCAGGATGATTGCGTTGGAATAAGAATTTATAACGCCATCGATGGTGACGAGAAATACACTTATGTCGTTGTTGGAGTGACCGCAGACAATAAAGATTTAACAGATGGGGATTTGGCCGAATATGTTGTGGGATGTCCCCCGCGTTGCCCCAAAGACAGCTCAT
>CAZKYQ010000142.1:0-6418 GCA_964556975.1 uncultured Ignavibacteria bacterium | reverse complement strand
TAATAAAAAACTATGGAGATAGTTTTACCCAATATAGGACATGGGTTTACAATCCTATTACTATATTAGAAAGTCGATGCCTACACTATGCATTTTGTTGCCACTTGTGGCCTAAGACAGCACCCGACAATAAATTTTGATCAGGGTAACTCCATGTTACCCAAAAAGATATAAATAATAAAACGATTAGGCCTTTGTTGGCATATTTTTTGTGATATACTAAGAATGAAAGAATGCAGGTTGATTTAACTGGGAGGCATGGTGTTTAAATATTTGTTATTGACTACTTTTTCTTTATTGATCTTAGTATCTTCGGCTTTTGCTGTGCCTGATCTTCAGTTGTTCATTGATGGAGCAACATACGATTGGTATACTCAAACATGGGTGGCAGAGTCCAATTCTATTGATCTATACGTGATTTCGGCAAATGACGCCAAAGATGATATTATCGTAAGTTTGGCTATGGATGGAGGTGGGCTACCAAGCAGTATGGGCGTTACATTTGACGGTACTGCAATTGATCCTGGCGCTTGGGTATATGATTACTCTCCGCTTGCAAGCGCACCGGGCTGGGATGGAGGAGTTGATCTTCCGCCACATGGGGTATTTCCAACATGGTTTACGGAAGTTCATACGGGAGCTTATGGGCTTGGTTCCAGTATCGGCGATGTACAGCCAGAACTTGGAAGTGGCGAATATTGGGACCCTTCACCGACACCTGAATTTCCTGGAGCCCCTGCCAATCAACAAGGCGAGTGGAAAATGTTCACGGTTGATGTTTCCGGGCCTGTGGGAACAGGAATTCACTTTGATGCTTATACTATGAACGGTACTGCAATAGACAATTTCGCGCCGTTTTCGCACGATGCCGGAACGACGATTGTCCCTGAGCCGGGTACTATTATTCTTATGGGATCGGGCTTAATGGGAATGGGATTTGGCGTATTCAGACGAAGAAAAAAGAAATAAGTCAATTTAAGATATTTTATAAAGGCCGTCGCTCGACGGTCTTTTTTTTTAGCATAATTTTCTTGTTAAGCGGGAATATCTGTATTATCTTCTAGCAGATTTGTTTTGGAGAGGTGGCCGAGCGGCTGAAGGCAGCTGCCTGCTAAGCAGTTATAGGGGTAACTCTATCCAGGGTTCGAATCCCTGTCTCTCCGGTTCTAATTTTTCTAACAAATTAACACATTGAAACTAAAATAGTTATTGAAATTTTGTTCTCCGTATCCCTGTATTTCTAACAATTTTCTAACGGAGAAAATAAAAAATGGCGAGCTTGCAATTTAAAAAAGGCAAGACGGGTAAGAAAACCTATTAAGTAGTTGTTTCCTTGAAGGGTAGGCATAAATGGATGAAAGCAGGTTCTTTTGTTGACGCCAGGAAGCTAAAAAAACAGGTTGAATCCCTGGAAAAATCAAAAAGGGTTGAGAAACTTGGTCTTACTTTCAGATCTATCCGCGTGGACGATTTCTTTCAGAATTTCGCTGATTATGTCAGACTGCATAACTCTTCAATTACTGTAAAAAGATATCTTGCTGTTATAAACACGTTTCTGGTGTTTCTGAAAAAGTTCCATCCTGGAATAAGACATCTTTCACAGATAAAAACTGAACATATTGAATCTTATCAAAAGCAAAGGCTCGAATCTATTGATTTGAAAATTGAGGCTGATGGAGTAAAAAATGGCAACCATTCTAATAAAAAACTGCCATTACCGCAGACAGTAAATTATGAAATCGGTATTTTGCGAACAGCGTTTATCTGGGCTCAAAATCATGAATCGCCTGTTAAAAAAACTTCTCGTAGTTCAAAGAGAGATAATAGCGGTCGTTAATATTATAGGAATAGATCAATATCTCGTAGGAACCGTCCTGGTAGCGATTGACGAATCTCAACTTGATATCGGTGCCGTTATTGTTCGGGGCCTTGTAGGAACGGTCGGGAACGTCGTAAGTCGACTTAATAAATTGAGTGATTTTATCCAATCTTTGTTCATGGGCAGCGTTTGATTTCTCGCCATCGGTTTTTAGCGTAACACGGATTAATTTATCGTCCTGAAATTGCAGATCAATTGTATGGATTTTGACGCTGTTAAAATCTTTATCGTAGTTCGCGGAAATTGCCCTGTTAGTTTTCTTATATATTCGCGCGCCAAGGCTTTGAATTACGGTTATTGCGGAACTTGGATCCATTCCATGCTTCAACCCAAACGGATACTTTATCTGCCTCTTTGACATTGAAAGCGAGACAGCGGCCATAAGAAAAAACAGCATTAATGTTATGCGGCTTGTTTTCGTTATTTTTCTCATTTTCTCCCTAAAAGTTTTCTCTTTGAGCCAACAGGCCTATTCAACAATCGGCTCTTTCGGTTATTGCGCTTATCTACGAGAAAAAATCGTTAAAGGTTTCCTGTTTCAGATGAAACGAATAACTTTTTTTGAGTTTTTTCATTTTCAAAAAGAAACAAATTTATGAGGATAAGGTACTTTATATTATGGGTTGTAGATCCATATTAAGACGGACATTCTTCGGGGCAATTGCTGTCAATTGAAAATATAGAAATTTTTAAAAAATAATTACTTTTTGCCAAAAATCACTAAGTGCAGACCCAGTGCCAGCATGCCGAAATCCTCGATAATCCTTATTATCAGGTTTGATTTTACCGCAGTCGATGTGCTAAAACATCCGCAAGAGACATTGATGCCTCTGAAAGCCGTTATAGAAAGCAGAATGATAAAGAAGACGAGCATCAGATTTATCGTCAGTCCGGACGCTTTTACCCTGAAACCGAAAATCAATAGCGCTCCCGCTACAAACTCGATCCACGGAATCACAACCGCAATAATATTTATCAGATTTGGCGGCGTAAGCCTGTAATGATGAATAATCTGAGCGAAGGAGAGGGGATCGATTATTTTATCCACGCTGGCATAAACAAACAATCCGCCAAGAATTATTCGGGAAATCAGAAGAACCTGATTTTTCTCAAGAAAGTTTTTCATTACTTTTCGCCCGTTTCATTTTCGTCAGCATCGTCTTGGTAATATTCATCCTCATAAATAGTCTCTTCGATAGGCAAGCCGGCATCTTGCCATTTTTGCCACCCGCCGAAAAAGATATACGACTTTTCAAATCCCAGATTTTTCAGCTCTCTTGCGGCGTAGAGAGAAAGTTCGCAGTCAAATCCCCCGCAATAAGCTATAATTTCTACTTCGGGATCAAGCTCCTGCTGGACATATTCCCAGTAATCATCCCAGAATTCAAATGGCAGATTGATTGCGCCCGCAATATGTCCCTCGTCGTATTCTTCCTCCTCGCGAGCGTCCAAAAAGATCGCTGTTCCATCAAGAAATATATTGTAGGCCTGTTCCAGCGACACAAGAGAGTCGCCTTCAGCGTATGAAGGAGGGGTATCAAGTTCGAGCTGTTGGCGGTTATCGGGCCAGGGAGTATCCATAGCCAGACCATTTAATCCCGCAAGATTTCTTGCGGAGTTTATCAGTAATCCGGAAATAGCCGCTAATAATATTATTAGTAAAGAATTCCTAGCCGTTTTCATGGCTCTAAAATATTACAAATCAAGACTTTGTCAAGATCGCATTTGTTTAAGGATGTTAGAATCATCGTCAAATCAGTATTTAATTAATTGCTGTTATAATTCATTCCAATTCCATTCGTATTAGATTAAACGCTCTTAATCCCTGATAGTTCCAGTTTATATTATTATTAATAAAAATTCTTGCTTGACATTTCGATATGCCGATAATATTATTGTTTGGTTATAGAGGATTTCCTCTTAAATGGGAGTGAGTGGACGATAATCAAGAAATATTTTTTGGGTTCTTTTACAATAATAAGATTAATAAAAAGAATCTTCCCGCTTGGGATTTGTTTCGGGGCTAAAACGGCTCCTCGGTGAAAAAGATCTGTGGGCGATTAGCTCAGCTGGTTAGAGCGTTCGGTTCACATCCGAGAGGTCACTGGTTCGAGTCCAGTATTGCCCACCATTTGAAAAGAGAATATGGCTCGAAATAAAGGTAGAATAATAAAACCGCTCTTTATCTTGAGACCTCATTGCCGGCTCTTAAAAATCGCCGGCTTCGAGGATCAATCGAAAAATAAAAAATATGAATGCGTCGAAATAGGGCGCATTTTTTATTGTCTGACTGGAGGATGAATTGCAGCATGATTTAGAATTGCTTTTGGATTTACAGGTGATCGACGATGATTTGGGCGAGCTTGAGCGCTCGAAAATTTACCTTCCTGAAATGATCCAAAAACTTGAAACTGAGTTGTCAACCCTCGAAGAGGAGATAAATCAAAGTAAGCAAACTGTACAGGAAAGTATTACCGCACAAAAAGGCCTTGAGTTGGAGATTGAGGCCGGCAAACAACAACTTGAAAATTTCCAGCGGCAAATGAAAGTCATAAAAACAAATAAGGAATACGATGCTTTAACGGCAGAAATAGATACAAAAAAACTTGAAATATCCGAAAAGGAAGAAAATGTGCTTGAGTTGATGTCGATTATCGATGAGTGCCGGGAAAAAGAAAAAGAAATGACCCAAAAGCTGAAAGAAGTCAAAGAGGGCAATTCTCAACAGCTTAATTTTCTTAAGGACCAATCATTATCGCTTCAAGCTAAGATCAATAATAAGCTGGAAAAACGGACTGTTTTGGCCAAGGATATTAAAAGACAGATAATAGGCATTTATGAGCGCGTTCGGAAAGGCAAAGGGGGACTTGTAGTTGTTCCTATCAGAAAGAAAGCATGCGGCGGTTGTTTCAGGCAAATTCCCCCTCAGCGAATACAGGAAATCCGCAGGGGAGAAAAAATATTCGCCTGCGACAGTTGCGGAAGAATACTCATTTGGTCGGATGAAAACAGCAATTAGGAGTATATAATTCGATTGTTTCTTAATATACTCAAAGAAATAATCGATTTATTCTAAGCGAAATTCAGAGGATTATAAATGGAATCATTAAAAGAAGCCCTGACATTTGATGACATTTTACTGGTTCCGGCAAAATCATCAGTATTGCCCTCGCAAGTTAATGTTAAAACAAGGTTCACGAAAAATATAAATATGAATATCCCGCTTGCTTCGGCAGCCATGGATACCGTTACCGAATCGGCCCTTGCTATCGCTATCGCTCGGCAAGGAGGCATAGGAATTATTCATAAAAATATGTCGATTAAAACTCAGGCTTCAGAAGTCGATAAGGTCAAACGGTCCGAATCGGGAATGATTGTTGATCCGGTGACTCTTCCGCCGCACGCTCTGGTTCAGCAGGCCTGGGAGACAATGAAGAAGTATTCCATCTCCGGCATTCCCATTACCCAAAATGGAAAGTTAGTTGGTATTTTAACAAACCGCGATCTTCGGTTTCACCGCGATCCAACCGTGCAGGTCGACCGGGTTATGACAAAAGAAAATTTGATAACCGTGCCCGAAGGCACCGACATGGAGCAGGCAAAGGGACTTTTGCATAAGCACAGGATAGAAAAACTCCTTATTATCGACTCGGATGGAAATCTAAAAGGGATGATTACTGTTAAGGATATTATGAAAAGAATTCAATATCCTAATTCCTGCCAGGACAAAAGAGGAAGGCTTCGGGTTGGGAGCGCTGTTGGGGTTACCGAGGACCTGATGGAGAGGGCTGCGGAACTTGTGAAACATGGCGTTGATGTACTGGCTGTTGATTCCTCACATGGCCATTCCGAAGGCGTTATAAAAGCTGTTAAAAAGCTTAGGCGTGAATTCCCCAAAATGGAAATAATCGGCGGCAATGTTGCCACGTATGAAGGCGCGGCGGATTTAATTGCCGCCGGGGTCGATGCTGTAAAGGTTGGTATCGGTCCGGGATCAATTTGTACAACCCGCGTGGTTTCCGGAGCTGGAATGCCGCAAATAACGGCCATAATTGAATGCGCTAAAGCGTGCGAAAAATCCGATATTCCCCTTATTGCCGACGGCGGTATCAAGTATTCCGGAGACGTTACTAAAGCGCTTGCGTCAGGAGCGGATTCCGTGATGATCGGGTCGCTTTTCGCCGGTACCGAGGAGTCTCCCGGCGAGACTATGCTTGCCGAAGGCAGGTCCTATAAAGTTTATCGAGGCATGGGATCAATTGACGCTATGAAAATTGGCAGCGCAGACCGTTATTTTCAGGAGACCGATTCGGGAAAGATGGTTCCGGAGGGTGTTGTTGGAAGAGTGCCTTATAAGGGGCCTTTGGCCGATTCGATATATCAGTTTGTGGGCGGCCTAAAAGCGGGGATGGGGATTTGCGGAGCCAAAGATATTCATACCCTTAAAAATAACGCGAAATTTGTTCGAATAACCATGGCCGGACTGCGGGAAAGCCATCCTCACGATATAAAAATTACCGCTGAAGCTCCAAATTACAG
>CAZKYQ010000141.1:0-6637 GCA_964556975.1 uncultured Ignavibacteria bacterium | reverse complement strand
GGATTTATGGATATTGCCGCCACAACACAGATTACAACAAACTTGTCCGTATGTTTACACCCCGGCCATGGCGAATTCGGCATCGCCCAGCCTAACTACGCTGCTCATGGAACCTATTTCGCGATTACAGCCGATCTGGATAATGATGGCGATAGCGATCTGGCTACAGCAGATACATATGCTGATAGTATATCTTTGCTGTTTAATGACGGAACCGGAGTTTATGACAGTTTAATTGTTCTCGGTGTTGCATCGGATCCCGCCTCCATAATAGATTCGGATTTCGATGGCGATGGCAATATCGATCTGGCTGTAGCGAATTCCGGTTCATCCAGTATCTCGGTGTTTATCAATGAGGGGGATCATATATTTACTCAATCAGTTGTCGTTGTGGGTACGTCGCCTATGGTGATCATATCACCGGATATCGATAATGATGGCGATTTCGATCTTGTAACATCAAATAACTACCCGCCATTGAATATCTCGGTGCTGCTCAATGACGGTATGGGCAATTTTGATCTTGACACGAATTACACTTACGATTTTGTATCGCAATATATATGCTCGGGCGATTTTGATGCCGATGGCGACATGGATTTCGCTGCGGCCGTTAATTATGTTGTCGAACCCAACGACAGCATTGCGATACTAACAAATGATAATGGAGTATTATCTATTAGTAATAAATACCCGGCAGGTGAATATGTGCGATCAATAGTAGCGGTGGACCTGGATGGTGACGGAGATATCGATCTGGCTTCGGCCGATGATCACCAAAGCGGTGCGGAAATCCAGATATTGCTTGGCAACGGTGACGGTACATTTGTACCGGGCCTTGTTTTCGATACCGGGGAGGGAATCAAAGGAATATCCGCGGGTGATTTCAATAACGATGGTATGATCGACCTGGCCACGGCCTGCAGTGCCGTTGGCTGTGCTGTTCATTTGAACATCCCCACCTCCCAGGTTTTATCCACGTCTCCATCGCAAAATGAACTTAATGTACTCCAGAATCAGAACATCACAGTTACATTCACAATGGAAATGGATGAGACTACCATCAACGATTCGACGTTCGTCGTGCATGCCAGGTCAACGGGTTTTTATTCGGGCGCGATCTCCTACGACAGCGTAAGTAGAACGGCGACTTTTAATCCCAATATGGATTTTGCCTATGGCGAGCTTATATCGGTATCTCTAACAAGGGGGATTGAGTCATTAGAAGGAATTCCATTGGATAAAGGTTATAACTGGTTATTTACAGTTGAGGTGAGTAGCGAGAGCCCGGGTACTTTTGTACTGGACACAGCTTATTCGGTGGGCACATACCCTGAAGAAGTAATTTCCGCCGATATCGACGGTGATGAATTGCTTGATCTTGTTACAGTAAATTCTCAATCGGACAATATCTCTATCCTGTACAATAATGGAGATAACAATTTTGGTCCTGAAATTGTACATTCTGTCAATACTGGTCCCAACTCAGTTTTCGCTGTAGATATGAATAGGGATAATTACGTAGATCTTGCAGTATTAGATGGTTCTGTTGATAACATTTCACTTCTTTATAATAATCATGATAGTACTTTTGCGGATTCTGGTTATTCTGTCTGCGATACGATGAATTCCCTCCCAATATCGTTGTATTCCGCCGATGTAAACGGCGATAGTTATTTTGATTTCGTAACCTCTAATTATGTTTCTCCGCATGTTTCTGTATTAATAAACGACGGGAATAATAATTTCGACAGCTGCACAATATATGAAGTTGGAGGTTTACCAAAGTCAGTCTATGTCGCAGATCTTGACGGCGATTGGGACAACGATATTATTACGGCAAATGCTAATGACGGTAATATTACAGTTCTATATAACAATGGGAATGGGTTATTTCCCATTTACTCGACTTACGAAGTAAATTCTTCGCCGGGCGTTGTAATAGGGGCTGATCTTGATGGCGATAATATGTTAGAAATAATAACTACGAATAGCAGCGCGAATATTTCAATATTATGGAACAATGGGGATGGGAGTTTTGGGGCAGATTCTCTTTACCCTGTTGGCAGTGTTGCGCAAAGTGATGTTTTTGCCGCCGATCTTGATGGAGATGGGGTTCTTGATTTAGCGACAGTTTCTAACGCAGGTGCGGATAGTGTATATATTTTATTTAATATCGGGAACAGAACATTCGCTCCTTATAAAGCTTATCCAATTGGGACTTGGCTAAATTCGATTTTTGCTGCCGATTTTGACAATGATGGTGACATTGATCTTGTTACGGCAAACTATCTTTCCGACAGCGTTTCGGTTCTCTTAAACCGTACTATTCCACTTATTGACTCAAGTTCACCTTCGCAGAATGCGTTAAATGTTCCAGTTGATGCCGATATTGAGGTAACTTTTGATTCTGACATGGATGAGACTACTATCAACGATTCGACATTCGTCGTCCATGCCAGGGCGACGGGATTTTATTCAGGCGTGATCTTCTACGACAGTGTAAGCAGAACAGCGACATTTAATTCCAATGTGGATTTTGCCTATGGCGAGCTTATATCGGTATCCCTAACGAGGGAGATTGAGTCATTAGAAGGAATTTCTTTGGATAAAAGCTATACCTGGTCATTTACAGTTGAGGTGAGTAGCGAGAGCCCGGGCACTTTTGTACTGGACTCAGTTTACACGATTGGCGATTCTGCCATGTGGATTATAGCCGCAGATTTAAATAATGATGGATACCTTGATTTGGCCACATCAAATCATCGATCTGATAACGTTTCAATTCTTTTTAATAATAACGATGCTACTTTCACATTTACTTCTTCTTTTTTGGGTGGCGATCATCCGGAAAGAATTTTTGCCGCTGATTTTGATGCCGACACTTATATTGATCTGGCAACTTCGAATTACTCTTCCGGCGATGTTACTATTCTTATTAACAATGGTGATAGTACATTTATTTCGGATTCAAGCTATACAACAGGCGGTGGTCCGTATGGATGCACAGCGGATTTAGATGGAGACGGGGATTACGATATTGCTACAGCCAACTTTGGAACAAATAACATTTCGGTTGTAATGAATAATGGAGATGGAACTTTCACCGATTCCGTAAATTACACAGTGGGTTCTTGGCCTCATTCTATTACAGCTGCCGATTTTGACAACGATTATG
The DNA here is from genome assembly GCA_964556975.1 of uncultured Ignavibacteria bacterium. Classification (GTDB taxonomy): domain Bacteria; phylum Zixibacteria; class MSB-5A5; order UBA10806; family UBA10806. Next base: position 3,459 of record CAZKYQ010000141.1, on the reverse strand, counting down.
ATTTGGATTTAGTAACGGTGAATAGTGAAGCAAGCTCTAAAGTAATCACTATTCTTATAAATGATGGTAACGGTAATTTTAATCCCGGTCCGGATTCCACAATACCGACAGGTTCATTGACGAATGTTTTTGCTGCCGATCTTGATAGCGACTATGATATTGATCTGGCTGTTACAGGCGGCAGTCAAGTTTATATATACTTGAATGATGGGCTATCGACGTTCATATTCGATTCGTCTTATTCGAGCGGTGCAGATGCAGCCGGTACCTTTGCTTCAGATGTTGATGGTGATGGCGACCAGGATCTTATAACTCCAAATGTAAGTTCCGGCGACGTTTCTATTTTGTCTAACAATGGAGATGGCACATTCAATGGTCCAGTTATTTACCTGGCCGACGCCTGGCCCTCATCGGTGTTTGCTGCAGATTTTGACAACGATGGCGATCTTGATTTCGCCACGGCAAATTACCGGAACACATTTATTTCAGTGTTTTTAAACCGTACTATTCCTCACGTTGACTCCGTGGTGCCCCCGCAAAATGCGTTGGATGTGGCGGTTGACGCTGATATTGAAGTCTATTTCGATACCGATATGGAGGGCACTTCAATTAACGATTCATCTTTTATTGTATCTTCAAATTTGGCAGGATTCTATTCAGGCATTATTCAATATGATTCACTATTGCGGCAAGCCACCTTTGATCCGGAGTCCATTTTAAATGGTGGCGAATTTATCACGGTGACCTTGACTACCGATATTGAAGCGCTAGATGGCCAACCTCTCGACAACAGCTACTTATGGTCATTTACTACGGAAGTCGACAGTAGCAGCGGGACTTTTGATAGTTTGATATTTTCTCCGGTAGGTAGTCAGCCATATTCAATTTTCGCAGGTGATCTGAATGGGGACAGCCTCGTTGATCTTGCCATTGCAAATAGTGATTCCGGTACCGCAACGGTATTATTTAATATCGGTAATGGGACTTTTGTAATAGATTCAAGCTATAGTGTTGGAATTGATCCCAGAGCAATTTATGGAGCTGATTTGGATGGCGATGATGATCTGGATCTGATAATTGCCAATGCCGGATCAGCTACCATAACAGTTCTTTACAATAATGGAGATGGAACTTTCGCCTATACTCGAGAAACTTACGATACGGGGGGAAGTTCATGGGGGATATTCTCCGCCGATCTTGAGGGCGACGGCGATATGGATATTATGACTTCAAACGGAGACTCCGGTACGGTTTCAATCCTCTTTAATAATGGAGATGGATCATTTGCTGAACATATTGATCTTTTAGTAGGTAGTATTCCAAGCACGATTTTCGCGACCGATTTTGACAACGACGCGGATATCGATATTGTAGTTGGTGATACCGGATCATACAGCATAGCGGTTCTTATGAATGATGGTAACGGGAATTTCCCTACACCATATGGCAGTTATGACACCGAAGGCAGTTCATGGGGAGTATTTGGGGGCGATTTTAGCGGTGATGGCTATGCGGACATTGTAGTAGCAAATCCTAATGAAGGTCGGGTAATAGTGCTTCTAAATAATGGTGACGGTACTTTTCCATCTCTTTACGGCAGTTATGACACCGAAGGCAGTTCCTGGGGAGTATTTGGCGGTGATTTTAACGGGGATGGGGATATCGATATAGCCGTATCAAACTCTGATTCTGCTAACGTAGCGATATTAATGAATGACGGTACCGGAGCATTTCCCGATTCAGCCGTGATTTATTCAACGAATGGCAATGCTTGGGGAATCTTTGTTGCGGATTTAGATAATGATGGAAGTATGGATCTCGCTGTAACGAATACAGACCCTGATGGTATTACCGTAATGCTGAATGAAGTTATTGCTGATTGTCAATACACAGTGGGAGATGTTAATGGCAGCAACAGCTATAATGGGCTTGATATTACCTACGGTGTGACCTTCTTCAAAGGAGGAAACGATCCAACATGTTCAATCGGTACTTGTCTTTTAACACCATGTGATTTATTCTTCTATTGTGGTGATGTCAATGGCAGCTGCTCTTACAACGGTTTGGATATTACTTACGGCGTGTCATATTTTAAGGGTGGAGAATTCCCGTTTCCCTGCCCTGATTGTCCGCCAATTCGTAATGTTTCTACTGCAGTTATTAAAGGTGAGAACAACGCTACTGCCACTATGGGCTCCCTCAAAAATATGAACGTCGAGCCAGAAAGTAAAAAAACTGATGAAAAGAGTAGTCCGAAATTAAAGCATGGCGAGACGGGCAAAAAATAAATAGAGGCATTCTCTGTCTACAACAAAAAATCGATCAAAGCCAGGATTTTAAGTTTTGAAGTATGGATTAATTACTTTACATATCAGAGGGCTCATTCCCTGATTGTCCGCCAATTCGTAATGTTTCTACTGCAGTTATTAAAGGTGAGAACAACGCTACTGCCACTATGGGCTCCCTCAAAAATATGAACGTCGAGCCAGAAAGTAAAAAAACTGATGAAAAGAGTAGTCCGAAATTAAAGCATGGCGAGACGGGCAAAAAATAAATAGAGGCATTCTCTGTCTACAACAAAAAATCGATCAAAGCCAGGATTTTAAGTTTTGAAGTATGGATTAATTACTTTACATATCAGAGGGCTCATTATATTTGTTTCTCAAATAATTAGAAGCATCTAATTTTCAGTGAATTTTATTAGGATGTTAAGCTTATGAGAAAGGAAAAAGCTGTTGGTAATTATCATATTTTAAATATTACCGATCCGGGATTCAATGATTCTTGTTGGCGGAAATATTATGGTCTCTTAGAGCAGTTGAATATTAAATATAAAAGTGCATTTGCAAAATCATCATGGAAAAAGTTGAGAAATCAGCTACTTTCTCTTTGCCGGGCTAACAGGCATTATTATCGTGCAGTTATATTTGAAAATAATGCTTCCGTATGCTGGATAGGTAGCAATGTTTATAATTTTGGAACAAATAATCAACAAATGCCTTTATTTATTGATGCTTTGTTTGATGTGATTCCGAATAGTTTATCCATGCAATTGGCGCATCATATTAGCCAACTTTCGATGAAATACAATAATAACGATCTGCATTTATTGGCAAAGGATCAGAGAATTTCTAATTTGGCTCGAGAATGGAAGTGCAAAGAACTAGGTGGAATCGAACTTTTTCAACTTCAAAGGTCCAAATCAGATCTAAATATAATAAATGAGTGGCTCAGTACAATTCCCGCCGAAAACAAAGAATTACACGTTGAATTTCATAATTTTGTGCCAGACGAATACTTAGCCCAATATACGGAATTGTATACTCAATTTTTAAATGATATGCCCAATGAGCGAGACTCTGATAAAAAATTCAATGTAAATGAGGAGGACACAAGGCGAAACAATTGAGCTGGTCCCGGTTTGTTGGACAGTTTGGCGGCTGTGTTAAGGTGGATTCG